>DAOMZC010001225.1:0-2207 GCA_035437965.1 Pseudomonadota bacterium | reverse complement strand
CTACCTCCTCCGCGATCAGGTGAAAGACCTTGACGCCGTCCACCACCTTCCAGGGAAGCTTGGCGCCATTAGGTACCACGACGGGCGTGTAGTCGCGTTTGGGCAGGCCGGGCGGCAGGGCGCGCTGGTTGGCGCGGCTCTGGCCGGTGCTCGCGGCCGAGTATGGACGGGGCTGCGCAGCGCCCGGGACTTCGGCGGCGGCGGCCGGGCTGCTCCGGGCCAAAAGGGTTGCCGTAGCGACGCTCGTTCCGGCCACAAGGAGGTTGCGCCGGCTCAGACCGGCGTTGTCTTCACTTTGTCGCGTGCTCATGTTCGTGATCCTTTGATTCGCTAGACGCGGCGGGCGCGGCGGGCGCGGCGGGCGCGGCCGGAGGCGGTGACGCGACGAGGCGGCCGCCGAGCGCTCGTTCCAGCTCGGCGCGTCCCGACCAGTAGTCGCGCAGCGCCTCGATGTACTGCTGATAGGTGTCTACCTGCGCCTGCTTGGCGGCCAAGAGCTGGGCCGGACCAAGCAGCATCCCGTTATATTGGAGCTGCGACAGCTCAACAATCTGGCCGCGCAGCGGCAGGAGCTTTGTGCGGTAGCGCTCGATGATCTGCCGCGCCGTCAACAGCTGCATGCGCGCTGCGCGTACCTCCGAGCGGGCGTCCACCGAGACCGCGGCCAGCCGCCGCTCGGCCTGGCGCCGCAGCGCATCGAGGCGCGCAATCTCGGCCTGCCGCTGGTCGAAGATCGGCAGCTCCAGCGTCAGGGTAGGCCCCAGGACCTTCGGCCCGTCCGGGTCGCGGTGGCCCTGCAGGCCGACCTCGACGCGGCCAAACAGCCGGAAGTCCCTGGCCAGGGCCGCGGCCCGCCCCAGCAGGGCGACCTCCTTGCGCGCCGCGTCCACGTCGAGCCGCTGGCGCAGGGCCACGCTCTCCAGGTGCTCGAGCGACGGCTCGGTCGCCGGCAGCTCGGGCAGCGGCTGGGTAATCGTCCACCCAGTCTGCGGCCCCCACAGCCCGAGCAGGCGGTTGAGGCGCTCGCGGGCCTCGACAATCGCGAGCTCGGCGCGCTCCCGCTCGAGCTCCGCGGCTTCGTAGGCGGCGCGCTCCGCGGCGAGCGTCAGCTCGTTGATGTTCCCCGCCTCATACTGGCGGGCGCCGAGCTCCGCCATGGCCTGCGCCGCCGCGGCGAGCGTGCGGCGATAGTCCACGAACTGCTGCGCCACCTGGACCGCCACGAACTGTTTGCTCACGTCCACGGCGACCTGAAACGCCTGGTTGGCGACCCGCAGGACGGCGGCCGTGAAGCGCTCCTTGGCGATTTTTTTGCGCAAGGGAAGGACCAGCAGATCCAGGAAGTCCTGCACGATGGAGCCCTCCAGCTCGAGGATGCTGGCGGGGTTGAGCGGGAGCCCGGCCCCCAAGGTCAGCGAAGGGTTTTTGAGCAGGCCCGCCTGCACCATCTCCGCCTGCGAGACATCGAGGTCTTCGTACGTCGCTTGCAAGGAGCGGTTGTTGACCAGGGCAATTTCAATCGCCCGCTCGCGCGTCAGTCCCTGCTGCAGGAGCTTGTTGACCACCTCGGCGACCTGGGCGTCCTCCAGCGAGCCCTGATCCCAATGGGTCCGCTGGCCGGTGCGCTGCTCGACCAGGCGGGCCACATCGACGTGGCCGGCGGTGCGCGAGACCGAGCAGCCGGACAGCGCGAGCAGCGCCACGAGCGCTAGCAGACTACCCCTCATGGCGGGCCTCCCGGCGCGCCGCTCGGCTTCGGGTGGACGTGCGGCTTACCGCCCGTGCCGTGGCCTGGATGTGAGTGGTTGGGAGACTCCTTGGGAGCTCCCGAATCGCTCTGCATGTCGGGTGGTGCCGAGGAAGGGGCGGCGCCATCGCCCGCCATGGCTGCCGGCGCCGGAGCTTCGCTCTCGGGGGCTGTGGGGTTTGATGGATCCAGCTGGGCGGGAATCTCGCGCAGGGGCGCTGCGCATGAGGCCAACACCAGTGCGCTTGCCAGCAAGAACAGACGACCGTTCATGGGTTTCTCCTTCGCCGCGCCCATCTCATCACAGCGCAGCCTTGTGCAGCCGTAGCGCGTTGGCGATGACCGATACCGAGCTGAAACTCATGGCGCCGCTGGCCACCATCGGGCTCAGCACAAGGCCCAGCAGCGGATAGAGCACACCGGCGGCCAGGGGAACGCCGAGCAGGTTGTAGATGAATGC
>DAOMZC010001224.1:0-2210 GCA_035437965.1 Pseudomonadota bacterium | reverse complement strand
AGAAGCCCGCCCCACCCGAGAAGCCCGACAGCGGCGGCCGCTTCAACCTGCTGGAGATCGACTGATGAGCGCCGTCATCGCCCGCCGCTACTACACCCGCGGCTGCGACGAGCTGCAGAAGGGCGAGCTCGACGACGCCTGCCAGGACCTGCAGGCGGCGGTGCAGCTGTTCCCGTCGTTTTATGAGGCGCGCATCGCCTACGCGACGGCGCTCCTGCGCCTAAAGGACGCCCCGCGGGCGATCCAGACGCTGCGCGCCGGCCTCCACTACAGCCTCAACGGGGCCGAGCGGTCGCTTTTGTGCCGGGTGCTGGGCGACGCGCTGACCGCCGGCGGCGACTTCCTGGGCGCCGAGCAGGCGTTCGCCGAGTCGCGCGCCCAGAGCCCCAGCGACAGCGCCGACCTCCACGACCGGGTCGCCCGCCTGCGCGCCCGCACCGGCCGCTTCGACGAGGCGTTCACCGAGCTGCTCGCCGCCGCCCGGCTGTACAAGACCCAGACCTAGCAGCCCAAGCCTGTACGGAGGCGGGCTTAGATACCGAGCATCGGCCGCTGCACGGGCTCGCCGGGCGCCTTGAGGGCGAGCCGCGCCGCCGGGGCCAGCGGGATGAACGACGCCGCCGCGGTCAGCACCGGCTGGGCGTAGAAGAAGAAGTTCAGCAGCGCCGGCTCGATCCCGAAACGCCGCGCGTAGTCGCCGCCGTCCAGCCCGAACTCGGCGGCGGGCACGTCGAGCAGGCCCATGTCGTAGTGCTCGATGTCGTGCGCCAGCAAGAGGTCGGTGGTCTTCTGGAAGCGCTTGAGGAGCTTGGGGTCGAACACCCCGGGCAGCGGCAGCTCGCGGATGAGCGCCAGGCCCTCGGGGCAGTGCTCGGCCCCGGTGGCGAGCTCGAAGGCGACCTCCTGCACGCAGGCGGCGCGGGTGACGCCTGAGCAGGCGATGCGCAGGTAGCGCTCGCGGATCGCGTCGGCCTCGGGGGCCAGCCCGGCGTCGGTGAGCTCGGTCTCCCCGGGGAGCTCGGCCGTGGCGGCCGCGCGCAGCTCGATGAGCGCCGGCTGCCGCCCCAGGCACAGCACGTAGATGAACGAGCACAGGTCGTCCGGCCCGCCCGCCTGCACGTAGGCCGGGGCCTTGAGCGCCGTCGCCAGCTGCTGGGCGAGCCGCGTCACCTGGCCGGCGTGCAGGCCGGCGCGGAAGCACGCCTGGTCATCGGGCTCGCCCCAGCGGCGGCTGGGATACAGGCGCCGGATGAGCCCGTCGAGCAGCTCCTTCTGGCTCGCCTTGCGGGTGCCGCAGCCGTCTTGCCGGCCGCACTCGGACTTGCACGTATCACAGCCCATCGCTACTTCCTTGATGGAAGCAGAACACACGGCGGCGCCGGCGTAAAGGGCGCGCCCCTCTTTGCAGCCGCGGTTTTCCGTAGGAACCCCGGGCGGTCGCGCGGGCAGAATCTGCAGAGCCCTGCGGCAGGCGCTGTATACTGGGCCCATGTCGTCTCAATTTACCCGCTGCGGCGAGCGCCGAACGACTACCCGCTGCGGCGAGCGGCGCGGTCTTGGGTTTGTCGCCGCGACCGCGCTGGCGACCCTGCTCGGCGCCAGCGGGTGCGCGCCGACGGTGGTGAGCCTTGCCGCGGAGACGGAGCCGGCGGGCACGAGCTACTCAAAGACGGTGGACCGCTGGACGCGGGTAAAGCGCATCATCTCGGTCGATGATCTGGACACGCCGATTGTCATCGCGGCGACGCTGCGCTCGCGGGCCTTCCAGCGCGCCTACGCCGAGCACTACCTGCGGACCTACAAGGTCAACATCCAGTCTGAGCGCGACAAGCTCATCGAGCGCGAGCGCGCCGTCGCCGAGCTCGGGCTGTCGTTCTGGGTGCGGACGACCTTCCACAACTACCAGTGGAACGACCTGCGCTCGCAGGCCAAGTGGCGCCTGGTGCTGGTCGACGAGACCGGCCAGGAGACGCCGGCCGAGTCGATCGAGCTTTTGGCGCTCAAGGACCTGACCCAGCCGGTGCTGCTCGGGGAGGCGCTGGACGCCTACAGCAAGCTGTGGCTCGTCCACTTCCCGCTGCTGCGCGGCGACGGGCAGCCGCTCGTTCCGGCCGGGGCGCGAAAGATCATCTTGCGGGCCGCCGGTCCAGTAGGGGCTTTACATTATCATTTTTCAATATATCCGTTGCTTTTTCGGCTCCATTTCCAAA
>DAOMZC010001223.1:0-2213 GCA_035437965.1 Pseudomonadota bacterium | reverse complement strand
GCGCTTGCGCCACGGCGCACGGCGGCATGAGCGGCAGCCTGCGCCCGGCGCTGCCACCCGACCGCGGCCACCCGGTGCTGTGGGCTGCCGTCGGCGGGGCGGTGGTCGCGGTCCTGCTGCTGGGGGTGCAGTGGCTGACCAGTCCGCGCCACCCCGCGCCCGGCACGAGCCCCGGCAACACCGTCGCCGGCGTCCCCCTTGAAGACACGGCGCTGCTGCAGCGGGCGCAGACCGAGCTCGCGCAGCGCAGCTACGCCGCCGCCCTGAGCTACGCCGAGCTGGTTCTGCGCACCCAGCCGCAGCATCCCCAGGCCCGCACCATCATCAAGCAGGCCAGCGAGATGCTGAGCGCCAGCGCCATCTACGGCGGGTTCCTGCGCGCCGCCGACCGCAGCGCGGCCAGCGTCGCCGCCGCGCTGTATCGCGAGCTGCCCTCCGGCTCCCCCGAGCGGACCCAGGCCTGGGAGCCGTTCCCGCAGGTTCGCAGCCAGTTCACCCGCAGTCGGCTCAACATCGCCGAAGCGGCCAGCGCCAACGGGATGTGCGAGGAGATCCGCACTCAGATCGACCGCCTGCACTGGGTCGTCGACAGCGAGTCCGACCAGGCGCTGCTTCAGGGTCAGCGGCTGCTCGGCAAGTGCAAAAATCGTGAGGGCGGCAGCCCCGCGAGCGCCGAGCCTCCCGCGCCGGCCGCGCACAAGCCGGTCGCCGCGCTCGGCGCTCCTGAGGGCGGCGATGCCAAAAACGACAAGCTGCACAAGCGCCGGCGGCTGGAAATCAAGCCGGCCGGTGGCGAGCTGAAAGGCTTCCCCGAGACCAAGCGGACCGGCAAGTCGGGCAGCGAGCCCAAGTCCGACGACTCCCCCGAGCAGCTCCCCCGCGGCCTGCGCAATCCGTTCGGTCCCTGAGCACGGCTTCCTGAAAAATCGAAGTCCATGGCGAAGCTGGGCAGGGCCTGTTCCCGACCCAGCAGTACGGCGCGCAGTCACCCCGGTTTTTGCTAGGCCCGCCAGGGGTCGGCGGCCCTACACTGCGGTGCCTGAGTGCTCCGCAGATACGCCGCCGCGCCGATGCCGCGGCGGACGGCAGACTCGCAACCCGCGCTGGCGGCCAGCCGGCGCTTCTCGTAGAGGGCCCCCACCTTGACGACGACCCCCGCAACCAATCCCCGCTCTGCCCTCTTGCTCGGCGGCACCGGCCTGGTCGGTCGCAGCTGCCTGGCACTGCTGCTGGAAGACAGCCGTTACGCGACGGTGCACACGATCACTCGCAGTCCGCTGTTGCAGCAGCACCCCAAGCTTCACTCACACGTGGTCCCGTTCGCCGAGCTGGCGCAGGCGGTGGCCGGGCTGCGGGTCGACGACGTATTCTGCTGCCTGGGGACGACCATCAAGAAAGCGGGCTCCGAGGAGGCGTTCCGCCAGGTCGACTATGAGTATCCGCTGGGTGCCGCCCGCAGCGCTGCGCAGAGCGGCGCGCGGCAGTTCCTGATCGTCACCGCGGTCGGCGCCGACCCCGGCTCGCGGATCTTCTATAACCGCGTGAAAGGCGAAGTCGAGCGCGCGATCGGCGAGCTGCCGCTTCCCACCGTTCACGTGCTGCGCCCGTCTATGCTGCTCGGCGAGCGCAGCGAGCAGCGGGTCGGCGAAGCAATCGGCCAGGTGGCGATGCGACTCTTGCAGCCGCTGATGCTCGGCGGTGCCCGCAAGTACCGGGCGATTGCCGGCGAGACGGTGGCGCGGGCCCTGCTGGCCCTGGCCGCGCAGGAGCGTCCCGGCCGCCACATCCACGAGTCCGACGAGCTCCAGCAGCTCGGCGGCGCGCCCTGAGCCGCGCCCGCCCGGGGAGCTGAGCCGCTTCACGATGGTCGCGCCGGCCGCAGCGCAGCGGGCGGCGGAGCTGCCGAAGATTCGCGCCAGCCGTCTCGGCTCGCACTGGCGCAGCGGCGCGACGCGGTGGCCAGGTGAAGCTGCCGAAAGCCCGCCGGTCGTCTCGGCCCTTTGGGGGTGCGGGCGCGGGCATTTCTACCGCGCGTCCTGGGCGGCGGTTTGTGGCATGATGCGCGCCGGACTGCTTGTCGATGGCTGCTGACCCCGTGCCGGACGCCGTTTTTTCCGAACTGTCGCCGCTGCGCGACGAGCTGGCGGGGCACTACGAGGCCCTGAGGGGCGTGGGCCGGCGCCGGGAGCTCCTGCGCAGCGCCCTGGCCTTCG
>DAOMZC010001222.1:0-2214 GCA_035437965.1 Pseudomonadota bacterium | reverse complement strand
CCGCCCTTGAGCGCAACCCGCGGGCCCTGTGGGGCGCCGCGTTGCTCACCCAGCTCGCCGCCGAGATGACCGCCGAGCTGCGCGACAAGCTCGCCGCCGCCCAGCGCGAGCTGCGGCCCGGCCAGAGCGTGCCGCTGTCGGCCAAGGGCGTCTCGTTCGGCTTCCTGCGCAAGAATTCCAGCGGCCAGATCGACGGCTCGGGCGTGCGCGGGGTGCGCCAGGACCTGATCGTGCGGCCGCTCGGCTGGAAGGGCACCGTGGCCTCGCTGCGCCAGATGGTCGTCGAGTCGCTGCAGCGCAACCTGGGCATCCAGGCCGAGGAGCTCGGCAGCGCCGGCCCGCCCGGCGTCGCGCCCTACGGCGACGGCCCGCCCGCCGACCCCGACCGCGACGGCGTCACCCGCGAGGCGACCACCGGCATGGTCACCGCGCTCACCGCCTACCTGGCGGCGCTGACCCTGCCCATCGAGGAGTCGCCCGAGCCGCCGAGCTTCCTCATCGCCACCGCCCACGGCGCCGAGCTGTTCACCACGCTCGGCTGCGCCGGCTGCCACGTGCCCGAGCTGCCGCTTAAAAACCCGGTGGTCAGCCTCGGTCCCGGGCCGCGCTCGCGGCCGCGCGTCGACCTGACGCCGCTGCTCACCAGCGCCGGGCGGTCCGAGCGTCAGGGCACGGTGCGGCTGTACAGCGACCTCAAGATGCACGACCTCGGCGAAGCGCTCAGCGAGCCGCGCGGCTACCTCGGCACGCCGCGCCACCTCTGGCTCACCCCGCCGCTGTGGGGCCTGGCCGCCTCCGCCCCGTACCTGCACGACGGGCGGGCCGGCTCGATCGACACCGCGATCCGCGCCCACGGCGGCGAAGCGACCGCCGCGCGCGACGCCTACGTCAAACTCTCTCCCGAAGAAGGCGGGACGCTGCGCCTGTTTCTGCAGACGCTCAGCCGGCCTGCCCGCCTGGAGTTCAAGCCATGAACCGCACTGCTCGTCCTTGCCCGCCGGTCCGCCGCCCGGCCCGCTGGCTGCTCGCCGGCTGCGGCGTCCTGGCGGTGGTGGCGCTGCCCGGCTGCAAGACCCGCCCGCGCGGCGGCGTCTACATCCAGCACGCCAGAAAGCCCGACAAGGCCCCCGACCGCAAGCCGACCACGGCGGAGGTGATCGCCGAGCTGATCAAGCAGCCGCAGATTCAGGACCTCACCTACCAGCGGTTCGTGCGGCCGCTGTTCACCCGGCAGGGCTGCGACTCCTCGGCCTGCCACGGCGTCTACCGCGGCGGCGGCATGCTGCTGCGCGATCCCTCGGGCCAGGACCGCAAGGACTACGACGCCATCCTCGAGCGCCTCGACCGCAAGGAGCCCGAAAAGAGCGAGCTCATTCAGAAGATGACCGGCCAGGTGGTGCACAACGGCGGCCGCAACATCGACCTCAAGAGCTGCAGTTACACCCGGCTCCTTTCGTGGATCGGGCAGAAGCCCGACGTGCCGTGCAGCGAGCCGGTGCCCGACCCCGGTGGCCGTTTCGCTCGCGAGGTCGCCCCGGCGCTGGTCACGCTCGGCTGCGCCGAGAAGTCCTGCCACGGCGGCGGACCGGCGACCGCCCGCTTCGACCTGCAGGGCCTGACCGCCGCCCCCGTCGCGACCGACAAGGCGCTGGCCGAGCTCGGCCGCCTGAACGACCGCAAGTACCTGGTGTGGAAGACCGCGATCCTGCGCGCCGCCGACGCCCAGGACGGCGTGCACAAGCAGAAGGCCGACCCGCTGTCGTGCGCCTACCGGCGGCTCTACGGCTTCCTCGCCAAGGCCCCGGAGCTGACCTGCGAGCTTGCTCCCAAGACCCCCGTCAGCCTGCCCAGCCTGCAGGTGTTCGCCACCCAGGTGCTGCCGGTGCTCAACCGCCGCGGCTGCCTGCAGACCGCCTGCCACGGCGGCGGCGTCGGCGACATGGCGCTGTTCCTCGGCGCGCCCGACGAGCCGGCGGCGCTGCACAGCTACCTGGTGCTGCTCGCCCGCGTCGAAGATCTCCAGCACTTGAGCGACAGCACCCTGCTGCGCACCGCCCGCAACCAGGAGCCGCACGGCGGCGGCCAGCGCCTGGGCGGCAAGGGCGACTGCGCCGACGACCAGCTGTCCGCCTGGCTGCGCTCGCAGCCGATAAAGCCGTGCCCGCCGCCGACCCCGCCGAGCTTCGCCAGCTTCGTCGCCCAGATGCAGCCGAT
>DAOMZC010001221.1:0-2217 GCA_035437965.1 Pseudomonadota bacterium | reverse complement strand
ATCATGGGGGCGCCGGGGCCACCGCCGCGGCCCGGGGCGGGCATTCTCGGCGCCGGCATGGCCGGGGGGGCTCCCTGGGTGCTCGAGGCCCGGTTCAGCGCCGGTGCCATGAAGGCCGCCGCCGGCCGGGCGCGCGGCGGGCTGGCGGGCGCGGGCGTCTCGGGGTACGCCTGCGCCTGCTCGCGGGCGGCCTTCTTGGCGCTCCCCGAGCGGCCCTTGCTCGGGAGCGCCTGGAACGCCATCGCCGCGCCATCGTCGCTCGGAGCCATCTCGGCCTCGAGCAGGCCATATGAAGGAGCATCCATGCTGAGCTCGGTCTCCTCCTCGGGAATGAACGGCTCGGCGGGCGGCCGGGCGCGGCCGAAGGCGCGATCGTAGCCGCTGAACATGTGCTCCAGGCCCTCGGGCGGCGGCCGGTAGCCGCGGCGCACCGGGGGCTGCGCCCGACCCAGGCGCAGCGACGGCAGCTCGGGCAGGCGGGCGTCGTAGATCAGGTCGGCGGTGGACAGCCCCAGCCGCACCTCGCGGAAGTCCTCGCCCGAGCGCTGCGCGCACAGCGCCTCGATGAGCCAGGTCGCCTTGCGGCCGCCCTCGGTGATGCGCAGCGTGTACAGCGGCCAGAAGCGGGCCGCCGGCACCACATAAAGGATCTCCAGCTGGGTCAGCGGTCCGCCGCCGCCGAGCCGCACCGTCACCCGGCGCTGGCGGCGCTCGCTGTCCGGGCGGGGGTCCGTCGAGGCCTGCGCCTGCGCGAGCCGCGCCGCCTCCAGCTCCCGGTGGGTCCGCACCTGCTGGCTGTGGAGCTCGTGCAGGCGGCCATCGAGCTCGCCCTGGATCGTCCCCAAAAGCTCCGCGGTGGCGAGCGTGTCGGCCACCCGCTCGTCGACCTTCTCGATGAGCGAGGTGGTGCGCAGCCCCGGATCCGGCTGCAGCGCCGCCAGGCACTGGCGCTGCGCCTGCAGCCGCTCGATCTCAAGGACCAGGCGGCTCAGGAGCCCCTCCAGCTCGTGCACCCGCTCCTCGCTGGGGCCGACGGCGATCGCGGTCGGCGGGATGAAAAGGACGCTCTGCACGGCGACGATCGGGCGGCTGCCGGGGGGAGCGGCGGCGCGCACGCTGCCCGGCTCGGCGAGCGGCGTGATGTCGTCGACAAGGAGCTCGACATCGCCCGCCGGCAGGGACTCCGGCACCGTGACCTGGCGCCGGACGAGCGCGCCGCGGGCGTGCACGGTCACGTGCGAGATTTTGCTGGGACAGGAGATCTGGGCGTTCACGTGGCCTCTCTCTCTTTATGACTGTCGCGGTCGGACCCGCAATCCTCAAATGTTTTATCGCGCACGGTCAAAAAACTCTAGCGCTCGCTATAATCCGCCCTAAGTCAAAACTGGATTTTCAACCCGTTTTTCAATAATATTTGTTAGTTACTCACTTTAATTGAGAACCTATTTTCACATTAATTTATTGGCTCTCTAGCCCCTTGGCTGCAAACCCCTTAAGTAAGATATCCGGATGCGGTGTGCGGCGGGTCCCCGCAAGTAGGCGAAGCTGCGCTCGCCAAGGCCCCCCGAGGTCAGTCGACAGGCTGCCTGCCGACGAGGCCGACGGCAGCTCGGAAGGGCCGCCCAAGGTACTGCCGCGGCGGGCTTTGTGGGTAATTCTGCGTGCAAATCTTTAAGCGGAAAGCTGTTGATCCTAATTCATTAAGCAGGTTACTATGACGTGCACTCTGTCTCTGCCCTACGCTTAGCGAGAGGCACGTAGGTATGACCAAGTCGGATCTGATCGAGAAGGTAGCCACCCAGCTAAACCTCCCTAAGGGGAAGGCGGAGCTGATAATCAATTGTATCTTTGACTCCATGGAGGAGAGCCTCAAAGACGGCCAACGGATTGAAATCCGCGGATTTGGCAGCTTTGAGATTCGGCGCTACAAGGCGTACGAAGGGCGCAACCCGCGCACCGGCTCTCCTGTGGGGGTAAACCCCAAGCGCCTGCCGTTCTTCAAGGTCGGCAAGGAGCTCAAGGAGCGTGTCAATGCCGGCGGAGCGCCGCAGCGGGTGCCAGCCCCGCCGCCAGCGCCGGCAGCGGCGCCGGCCAAGGAGGCAGCGGCCAAGGACGGCAAGCCGGCCGCGGCAGCCCCCGTGGTCGTCGCCAAGAAGAAGAAGGTCGACGCCAAGTCGGCCCCGGCGCGCGGCACCGACAAGAGCCGGGCCTAGCCGA
>DAOMZC010001220.1:0-2218 GCA_035437965.1 Pseudomonadota bacterium | reverse complement strand
GCTCGCCGACCCTGCCCGCCATCCAGCTCGGGCGGGCGCCGGCGGCGGCGCCACCGGCCACCGCCCCGCCGAGCGAGCCGGGCGAGCCCGACCTGAGCCGGGTCCTCCTGCGGCGCCCGCTGTCCGAGGCCGAAGAGGTCGCCGACAAGGCGCTGCGCGATCCGGCGGTCGCCACCGCGCTCCTGTCGGCGTCCAAGCGCCTGGGCCGCCGCGGGCTGGAACTGCAAGCGGTCTTCGAGAGCATCGCCGAAGCGGTGTTCGACCTGGTCCCCCTGTGCACCCACACCGCGATCGAGCTGTCCGACGGACCCGAGGGTCGCATGGCGACCGTGTTCGGCGCCGTGCGCAAGCCCGACGGCAAGCCAGAAGGCAAAGCAGACGTCCGCCCCGAGCCCAAGGCCGGGCAGTCGGGACCGGCAGTGGCCCCGGTGGCCGCAGGGTCGACTCCCGGGGCGGCGCCACCGGGTGCGGCAGGGATCGGCGCGCCGGCCGCACCCGCAGGGGCGGTCGGGGGCGGGCCGGCGCCGGTGCGCGCCTCCCGCGCGGTGATGCGCCGCGTGCTGACCGAGCGGGCGGCGGTGCTGGTGGCCAACGCGCCGCAGGATCTGGCGGGCGTCGCCTCGATCATGGGGGCGCGCATCCAGTCGATCATCGGCGTGCCGCTGTGGGACGGCGAGGAGATCCGCGGCGTCATCCAGTGCGACAACCGGGCCTCGGCGGCGATGTTCCGCGAGCGCGACCTGGAGGCGCTGCTGCTCTTGGCCGGGCAGGCGGCGCTGGCGATCGAGAACGCCCGCCTGCTCCAGCGCCTGCGCCTCGCCCAGGAGCAGCTGCGCGTCGAGAACCGCTACCTCAAGAGCCGCGACGAGAAGCGCCGCGCCATCGAGCCGATCGGCCAGAGCACCGCGATGCGCGACGTGCTGCGCCAGGTCCACAAGGTCACCGACACCCGCGCCACCGTCTGCATCGAGGGCGAGACCGGCACCGGCAAGGAGCTCATCGCCTCGCTCATCCACTACCAGAGCGGCCGCCGCGACAAGCTGTTCGTCGCCCAGAACTGTGCCGCGGTGCCCGAGACGCTGCTCGAGTCGGAGCTGTTCGGCCACAAGAAGGGCGCCTTCACCGGCGCCGACACCGACAAGAAGGGCCTGTTCGAGGTCGCCGACGGTGGCACCCTGTTCCTCGACGAGATCGGCGAGATGTCGCTGGGGCTGCAGGCCAAGCTGCTGCGCGTGCTGCAGGAGGGCGAGGTCCGCCCGATCGGCGCCACCCAGACTCGCAAGGTGGACGTGCGCATCATCTGCGCCACCAACCGCTCGCTGGAAAAAGAGGTCGCCGAGGGCCGCTTCCGCCAGGACCTTTACTACCGCCTCAAGGTCTACCCGATCCGCCTGCCGCCGCTGCGCGAGCGCCGCGAGGACATCCAGGCGCTCGCCGAGCACTTCCTGCGCAAGTACAGCAGCGAGATGAAAAAGGCGGTGTCCGGCTTCACCCCCGAGACCCTGGCGCAGCTGTCCGGCTACAACTGGCCCGGCAACGTCCGCGAGCTCGAAAACGAGGTCCACCGCCTGGTCATCCAGGCCGAGCCCGAGACCTTCATCACCCCCGAGCTGCTCGCCCCGCGCATGCGTCAGGCCGAGGGGATGCTCGACCGCATCGCGCCGGCCAAGGGCCCCCTGAAGGACATGATGGAGGAGGTCGAGCGCTTCCTCCTCATCCAGGCGCTGCGCGAGCACAACGGCAACAAGACGCGCACCGCCGAAACGCTGGGCATCACCCGCGAGGGGCTGCACAAGAAGCTGGCCAAGTTCGGCCTGTAGCGCGCTGCGCTAGTCTTTGCGCTGCATGGCCCGCTGGCCGAGGCTCGGCAGCGAGGGGATGGCGCGCGCCGCGGTCTCGGCGGCGGCGGCAGGTGGGGCCGCCGGGGGCTCGGCGTGCGGCATCGCCCTGCTGCCGGTGATCTCGGCCGCCTGCTTGGCGGCGAGCACGGTCTGACGCTGGGGGAGCAGCAGGATCGCGGTGGCGAGCTCCAGGCGCGTGGTGACGGCACCGATGAAACTCAACAGCACGAACGGCTCGTGCACCGCCGTCTCGATGGTGTGCACCTTCTCGCCGCCGGCCCGGTCGGGGTGACCGCCGACCACGTGGTCGTTGCACGAGATGCCGTCGAAGCCGACGCCCTCGAACGTCTGCACGATGTCGCGAATGGCCCCGAAGT
>DAOMZC010001219.1:0-2218 GCA_035437965.1 Pseudomonadota bacterium | reverse complement strand
CGATGACCACGGGGTGCTGGTCGTGCTCGGCAAGCCCGACGGCTCGGTCGACCTGGGACCGCTGCAGTGGCCCGGCAGCGCCGCCAGCCAGAAGTGCCTGACCGAAGAAGCGGTCAAGGCCCGCCTCCCGCCGTACGGCGGCCCGACGGTGACCTGGCTGTGGTCGGTGGGCAACACCGCCCACCCGGCGCCCGGCCCGCTCAGCCCGCCGGCCGGCTACCCCGAGCGCCTCGCCGAGCAGACCCGCGCCCTGCAGGGGCAGAGCAGCGCCGGCCTCGCCACGCCCAACAGCCCGCTCGCCGCCTGCCCGCTGCGCAGCCCCCATCCCGACGCGTTCGCCAGCGTGGTCGCCCGGCTGTTCGTGTTCCCCGACGGCCGCGTCGCCGGCGCCACCCCCATCGCCGCCGCCTACGACGGCCAGGAGCCGGTCTTTCTCGACTGCGCCATGGATCTGGTCCGCGCCTGGCAGTTCCCGCCGTTCACCGGACCGGGCTTCATCGTCGTCGATGCGCCGCTAAAGCGCGGCATCGACCCGCGCGTCCGCTAGTCGCCGCGCCCGCAGGGGCCCTTTACCCGCCCGAGTTTTTCGCCCCGCACGCAGAGAGTGCTTGGCGTCGCCGAGCGCTGTCGCTACTCTGCGGCCGTGTCTACCTCTGAAAGCGCCCCCCTCAAGCGCCAGCTGACGCTTCTGGACTGCCTGGGTATCGGCATCAATGGGATCGTCGGCTCGGGCATCTTCTTTCTCCCCGCGGCGCTCTCGCGGGCCGCTGGAGGTCAGGCGCCGCTCGCCTGGCTGATCGTCGGCGGGCTGTGCTGTCTGGTCGCCCTGTGCTTCGCCGAGGCGGCGGCGCGCACCGACCGCTCCGGCGGCCCCTATCGCTACGCCTGCGACGCCTTCGGGCCCTACGTCGGCTTCGCGGTGGGCTGGGTGACCCTCATCAGCACCCTGCTCGGCTTCGCGGCGGTGGCGCGCGGCTTCGGCATCACCGGCGCGGTGCTCCTCGGCAAAGGCGGGGCCACCTCGCTGGAGACGACGATCAGCTGCACCGGCGTCGGCTTCCTGTGCCTGATCAACATCCTCGGGGTGCGCCGCAGCGCCCGCACGAGCGACGTGATCAGCGCGGTCAAGCTCCTGAGCCTCTTGTCGTTCGTCGGCGTCGGCCTGTTCTTCATCTCGATGAAGAACCTCACCGCCGTGGCCCAGCCCGCCGCGGGCGAGAACACCGGCCTTGTCGCCGCCGCCTTCGCCGGCCTGTTCGCCTGCACCGGCTTCGAGTACATCCCGGTCCCCGCCGGCGAGGCGAAAAACCCGCGCCGCACCGTACCCCAGGCGATGGTGGCGAGCGTCCTTGTCACCACCCTCCTCTACGCGCTGGTGCAGATTGTCGCCGGCGGCGCCCACCCGGGCCTCGGGGCGTCCAAGACCCCGCTCGCCGATGCAGCCCAGCACTTCGGCGGGAACAGCGGTCGGGTGCTGATGAACGTGGCGGGTCTGATATCATCATTTGGGTTCTGTGCCAGCAGTGCGCTTGTGGGTCCCAGGTACTTAGAGGCCTTCGCGGAAGACCGCTTCCTGCCGCAGTTTTTCCGCCACCGGCCGGCCAGCCTGGGCACGCCGGTGTGGGCAGTGGTGGTGCTATCGACGCTGGTCGCGGGCCTGATGATCTCGGGGTTGCCGTTTCAGGATCTGGCCGATGTGGCTAACGTGGCGGTGGTAGTGCAGTACATGGCGACGTGCATGGCGATCTTGGTGCTGCGCCGCAAGGCGCCGGCGGGGGCGGACACGTTCGTGATCCCGCTCGGGCCGCTGGTGCCGATCGCGGCGCTCGCCGGCTGCTGCGCGTTCTTGCGCTTCGTCAAGGCCGAGGAGCTGAAGCTGGCGGCCATCATGATCGGCATCGGGCTGGTGATTGGCGCAATCTGGCGGCAGGGTATCGCAAGGCAGAGGACCAGAATCAAGATGGCGCGTCCCGAGGAGCCCACCGGAAAGCCACCGGGAAAGCCAGCCGGCGCGCCGTCCTCCGAGGAGATCCGTCAGCCCACCGGCTGGCCGGCGCAAGCGCCGCCGACGCCGGCCCCGCGCAAGGTGTTCCCGAGCCAGGTCTCGCTCACCGGCGGACCCACGCCCTTTGACCGCCAGTGGGAGAAGCCGAGCTCGCATCTTGTGCTGCTGCCCGAGGCCGATCTGGAGGCGATGACGCGCGCCCTGGCCAAGAGC
>DAOMZC010001218.1:0-2219 GCA_035437965.1 Pseudomonadota bacterium | reverse complement strand
CCGCTTTGCGGGTCCGCGGCAACCAGTGCCTCCAGGAGCTGCGCAGCGCCCTGGTCGACCATGTAGCGGGCGTTGTGGGTCTGGTGGTCGTCGGCGGGCGGCGGGAAGGGGATGAGCAGGGCGGGGCGACCGACCGCGGTGAGCGCGGCGATGGTGGTGGCGCCGGCGCGGCCGACCATCAGCTGGCAGGCTCGGTAGGCGGCGCCCATGTCGGTGATGAACGGCTCGGCGCACGCCTGGGCGGTGGTGAGCCCGAGCTCACGGTAGCGCGCCGCGACGGCCGCATGCTCGGCGGCGCCGGTCTGGTGGCGCAGCGCCAGCGCGCCCGTAAGCTGCAGATCCGGCGGCGGCGCCTTTAGCCAGTGAGCGATGGCGTCGCCGACCAGCTGATTTACCGCCCGCGCTCCCTGCGAGCCGCCAAGGACCAGCACCCGCAGCGGTCCGGCGGTCGCCGGCTCGGCGTGCGCGCCGTCGATTACGGCCTGGCGGATCGGGTTGCCGAGCAGCTCCACCTTCTTTTCGGGGAAGAACCGCCCCGCCTCGGGAAACGCGGTAAACACCGCCCGCACCAGCCGCGCGAGCAGGCGGTTGGTGACCCCGGGGATCGAGTTCTGCTCCAGCACCACCGTCGGGCAGCCGAGCAGCGCCGCGAGCATCACCACCGGCCCCGAGGCGTACCCGCCGACCCCAACCACCACCGCCGGCCGCAGGCGCCGCAGCAGGCGCAGCGCCTGCAGCCCGGCCGGCGGCAGCCGCCCGAGCGCCCGCACCGTCTGCAGCAGCCCCTGCCCCTTGAGCCCCGCGACATCGATGAGCTCCAGCGGATAGCCGGCCGCCGGGACCGCCCGCGCCTCGATGCCGCGCGCGGTGCCGACGAAGGTGACCGTGGCGCCGCGCGCCCGCAGGCGCTCGGCCAGCGCTAGCCCGGGGAACAGGTGGCCGCCGGTGCCGCCGCCGGCGATCAGGATGTGAGTTTGTCCGCTCATGGCTGTACGGGCTCCGCCGGGCGCATGGGCCGCGGCCGCGCGATCTGGACCCGCCGGCCAGAAGGCGGTCGCCGGCGGTTGCGCCGTGCCGGCCACAGCCCGCGGAGCAGGCGCGGCACCCGGCCCAGGCGCAGCTGCAGCGGGCTCGGCGCCGGCTCCCGGCGAGAGATGTTGAGGAGGATCCCGACCGCCATCAGATCGATGACCAGCGTCGAGCCGCCGAACGACACCAGCGGCAGCGTCAGGCCCTTGGTGGGCAGCGCGCCGAGCACCACGCCGATGTTGATGATCGCCTGCAGCCCGAACATCAGCGACAGCCCGCTGGCCAGATAGCAGCCGAACGAGTCGCGGGCGCGCGCCGCAGTCCGGCAGCCGGCGACGACCAGCAGGATGAACAGGCCGAGCACCGCGACCACCCCGCAGAGCCCCAGCTCCTCGCCGATGATCGCCAGGATGTAGTCGGTGTGCGCCTCGGGGAGGAAGAACAGCTTCTGCCGGCCGTCGCCCAGGCCCTGGCCGGTGGTGCCGCCCGAGCCGACCGCGATGAGCGACGCCGTCATCTGATAGCCGTAGTTGTCGCGGAACTGCCAGGGGTCGAGAAACGCCAGGATGCGGCGCAGCCGCCACGGCGTGCCGACGACGGCGTTGTAAAGGATGGGCAGCGCCGCCAGCAGGGCGAGCAGCAGGTAGCTGAGGTTGGTCCCGGCGATGAACAGCAGCATGAGCGTCACCCCGCCCATGATCACCGCCGTGCCCAGATCCGGCTGCTTGAGCAGCAGCACCATGAACACCCCGCACACCACCAGGTGCGGCAAGAACCCGACGGCGAACAGCCGGACCTTGTCGGCCTTCTTGGCCAGCGAGTGCGCCAGGTAGATGATCAGCACGACCTTGGCCAGCTCGGCCGGCTGGAACGACAGGCCGAGCAGGTGGAACCAGCGCTTGGCGCCGTTGACGCGCGAGCCGACCACCAGCACCGCGCCGAGCAGCAGCGTCGCCAGCCCGAGCAGCGGATAGGCCAGCCGACGGTACAGACCGTAGTCGATGCGCATCGTCACCGACATGGCGAGCAGCCCGAGCAGCGCCCACACGAGGTCGCGGATGAGGAAGAAGCGGCTGTCGCCAAAGCGCTGGCTGGCGAAGATCGCCGACGAGGAATAGACCATCACCAGCCCGAGCGCGGTCAGGGTGAGGACGACCGTGAACAGCAGCGGATCGCAGTGGTAGCCGTCC
>DAOMZC010001217.1:0-2222 GCA_035437965.1 Pseudomonadota bacterium | reverse complement strand
GCGACCCGCAACCTGCTGGAGAACGTCTACGACACCCTGGTCGCCTTCGCACCCGACGGGCAGCTCGTGCCCGGCCTGGCGGCGGCGTGGACGGTCTCGCCCGACGGCCGCGTCTACACCTTCGAGCTGCGCCGCGGCGTCACCTTCCACGACGGCGCGCCGCTGTCCGCCGCCGATGTCGTGTTCTCGCTGCGGCGCCTGAAGGACCCGGCGGTGGCCTCGCCGCGCTCGGAGGACTTCGCCGCCATCGACACGGTGGTTGCCACCGGGCCGCACACGGTGGTGGTCCGGCTGCGCAGCCCGTTCGGGCCGCTGCTATCGAAGCTGGCGTTCAGCATGAACGCCATCGTGCCCGCCCACGTGGTGCGCCGCGGCGACGAGCTGCAGCGGGTCGCCATCGGCACCGGGCCGTTTCGCCTCGTCGACTACCAGCCGCAGAACCGCCTGGTGCTCGCCCGCGCCCCCGGCTACTGGGGACGCGACGCCGCCGGGCGCCCCCTGCCCTACCTGGACGGCATCGAGTTCAGCTTCTTCCCCGACCCCAACGCCCGCACCCTGGCGCTGCGCACCGGCTACGTCGACTTCATCGAGTACGTGCCGGCCGCCGACGTGGCGCTGCTTCAGCGCCAGCCCGCCGTACGCGTCGTCGGCGGGGTCGGCACGAACTTCCGCTCGCTGGTGCTCAACACCCGGGTGCCGCCGCTCGACGACCCGCGGGTGCGCAAGGCGCTCTCCTACGCCATCGACCGCCAGGCGGTGGTCGCCATGGCCCTGTTCGGCGTCGGCGGCGTCCCGGCCCCGGGGGCGAGCGTGCCGCCGAGCAGCCAGTTCGCCCTGCAGGGCAGCCCCTACCAGCGGCGCGACGTCGCGCGCGCCCGCGAGCTGCTGCGGCAGGCGGGCCGGCCGGCGGGGTTCACGCTCACCCTGCTGTGCACCAGCACCTACGATTTCCTCCGCGCTCCCGCCGAGGTCATCGTCGCCAACCTGAAGGAGATCGGGGTGCGGGTGCGGCTGCGGGTGCTCGACTGGAGCCTGTTCCTGCCGCAGGTGGTCGAGCGGCGCTTCCAGCTGGCGCTGTGGGGCGAGTCGGGGCTGGCCGACCCCGATGACTTCCTGTTCGAGCCGCTGCACAGCCGCGGCGGCCAGAACGTCGGCTCGTTCAGCGACGGTGAGCTCGACAAGCTCCTGGAGGCCGGCCGGCGCACCGCGGACGACGGCGAGCGGCGGCGCATCTATGCGGCGGCGCAGCACCGCATCCTCGACGCCGCGCCGCACGTGTTCCTGTTCCACTCGGCCCAGCACGAGGCGATGGGCGACTCGGTGCGCGGCTTCGTCCACTACTTCAACACGAGCTACCTCGGGCTGCGCGCCACCTGGCTGCAACGACCGGCCGCCGGGCGCTAGCCCAGCGCTGGCCCGCCTTGCACGGAGACCTGCGCGCCGCCACCCGACCGCGGCGACCGGTCAGCGCGCGCTAGCCTTCCGGGCGCAGCGGTCCCTTGCGCGGCGCCGGCCGGGCCCGCGGGGCGCGCCTTGTCGAGCGCAGGGCGGTGCCGTCCTGGGCCTTGTAGCGGGCGAGCTTCTCGTAGAGCGTGCGGCGCGAGATGGCGAGGGTGTCGGCGGTCTCCTGGCGGTTGCCGCGGTGCGCGGCGAGGGTCTGCAGGATCACCTCGCGCTCGGCCGCCGCCAGGGTCCAGCCGAGCGGGATCTCGACCCGCGGCGGCAGCGGGACGGCGTAAAGTAGATCCACCAGCTCGGCCGCCCGCAGCACCGGCCCCCGGCTGTGCAGAAGGGCCCGCTCCATGACGTCGCGCAGCTCGCGCACGTTGCCGGGGAAGGGGTAGCCGGCGAGCAGCGCCAGCGCCTCGGGGTGCAGCGTCGGCAGCGGGCGGTGGTGGTGGGCCGCCGCCGCCGCCAGCAGCTCGCCGGCGAGCAGGGCGATGTCGCCGCGGCGCTCGCGCAGCGGCGGGACCTCGAGCCGGGCGGCGGCCAGGCGGTGGTACAGGTCGGTGCGGAAGCGGCCCAGGCGCACCAGCTTGGCGATGTCCTCGGTACTCGTGGCGAGCAGCCGCAGCCGCCGGCCTCGCCGGCTCGGGATCCGCTGCAGCGCCGGCTCGCTGTTGACCGCCCGCCGGAGCTCGGACTGCCCTTGGGCATCCAGCGCCGCCACGTCGTCGCTGAGCATCGTCCTCGCTGAGCTCGCGAAGGTCGTCCTGGGTCAG
>DAOMZC010001216.1:0-2222 GCA_035437965.1 Pseudomonadota bacterium | reverse complement strand
GCCTACGGGACGGTGCAGTCGGCGGTCGAGGCGATGCGCCTTGGCACCTTCGATTTCCTCCAGAAGCCGCTGCCCAGCCCCGAGGCGCTGCGGCTCCTGGTCGGGCGGGCGCTGGAGCGCTCCAGCCTGCGGGCGCTGCGCGAGCGGGTGCAGCGCAGCGCCGCGCCGCCGCCCGTGCTGAGCTACGGGGCGCCGGCGATGCAGCACGCGGTCTTCGAGCTGAACAAGGTCGCGCCGACCGATGCGACGGTGCTGCTCCTGGGCGAGAGCGGGACCGGCAAGGAGGTGGCGGCGCGGCTTGTCCACACGCTGAGCGCGCGCTCCGGCGGGCCGTTTGTCGCGATCAACTGCGCCGCCCTCAGCGACACGCTGCTGGAGAGCGAACTGTTCGGCCACGAGAAGGGCGCCTTCACCGGGGCGGTGGCGCGGCGGCGCGGGCGCATCGAGCTGGCCGAGGGCGGGACGTTCTTCCTCGATGAAATCGGCGAGCTCAAGCCCGAGCAGCAGGCCAAGCTCCTGCGCGTCCTGCAGGAGCGCTGCATCGAGCGCCTGGGCGGGGCAAGCTCGGTGCCCGTCGATGTCCGCTGGATTGCCGCGACCAATCGCGACCTCGCGGCGCAGGTGGCGCAGGGGCGCTTCCGCAGCGATCTGTATCACCGCCTGGCGGTGTTTCCGGTCTACCTGCCGCCGCTGCGCGAGCGCCGCGAGGACCTGCTGCCGCTCGCCGACGCGCTGCTCCTGCGCATCGGCGCCGAGCTCGGCAAGCCCGGACTGCGCCTGACCCCCGAGGCGGCGGCGTGGATCCGCGCCCAGCCGTGGCCCGGCAACGTCCGCGAGCTCGCCAACGCCCTGGAGCGCGCCGCCATCCTCGCCGAGCGGCTGCAGATCGGCAGCGAGCTGCTGCTCCCCGCCGCGCCCACCGCGCCGGCCCCGCTCGGCAAGCTCGCGCCGGTGCCGGCGACGACGCTGGAGCAGCTGGAGCGGCAGGCGATTCAGGAGGCGCTCGATCGCTGCAGCGGCCACCGCAAGCAGGCCGCCGAGCAGCTCGGCATCGGGCTGCGCACCCTGTACGACAAGCTGAAGCAGTACGGAATCTCCTGACCGGCGCCGCCGGCGCCCTCCCGCCAGCGGCCGTGCCGGGGCCGGTTCTCCGACGGCGACCGGGCGCTCGGACCGAGCGGCGGTGTGGTACGATGGGCTCTTATTGGGAATCCAGGCCCAGGGAGGAATCATGTCCTTTGCGCATAAAACGGTAGTCATCATTGGAGCTACCGGTGTGGTCGGCGGCGGCATCGTCCGCAAGTATCTGGACGCCGGCGCCACTGTGGTCGGCGTGTCGCGCAGCGCGGCAAACCTGCAGAAGCTCCGGCAGAAGATGAACATCGTCGCCGGTGAGCCATTTCACGGGGTAGTCGCCAACTTCAAGGACGAGAGAACCGCCGACGATGGCAAAGAGGCGATCACCGCGGCGCTGGCCGGAAGGCCCATCGATCATGTGGTATCGGTCCAGGGGTTCGTCGAGTTCGCCAAGCCGCCGACCCACTCGGCGCTAGACGTGCTGAAGGACGCGCTCGACGACGGATTTTACAATAACTACCTGGCGGCCAAGGTGCTCCTGCCCGAGCTCAAGAGCCGCGACGGCGCGACCTTCACCCTGGCGAGCGGCGGGCTGGCCCACTACCCGCCGCCCAATCCGGCGCTGTGGCTGGGGACGGTCAAGAACGCCGCGCTCAACGCCCTGACCCACGCGCTCGCCTCCGAGACGGTCAACAACAAGGTGCGCGTCAACACCCTGTGCATCCACTTCGGGGTGGCGCCGGTCGGCGGCAACCAGAACCAGTTCGGCATGCCCACGGAGGGCGATACGCTGCGCCTGGCTCCCGCCTTCCTCGGGCTGGCGCGCGGGGCGCAGAAGGGCCTGGTGCTGTGCCTGGGCTCGTGGGCCGAGGTGGAGCGGCTGGCAGCGCAGTAGCGCCCCTTTGTAGATCGCGCCAACGTGCGGTGCGTCTAGATATTCATGATGTCCGGAAATGCTCCTCGCCTGCCCCGCCGCGCGGTCCGCGCGAAGGCGCAGCTCGCCCAGTTCCCGCCGCCGCGACCGTCGCCCCGTCCGCCGCCCACCGGGCCGCGCGAGCGCCGCCTGGGGCTTCCGCTGCTGCTGTGGGCGGTGGTGCTGCTTGGAGCCGGTCCGGCCGCCGCCGCGCCGCCAGTCTGTGAGCTGC
>DAOMZC010001215.1:0-2223 GCA_035437965.1 Pseudomonadota bacterium | reverse complement strand
GTTGGTGGTCGGGGCAGACTGGCCGAGGATCGGGTCGGCGGCCTGGCCGTTGGCGGTCGGCCAGCTCTGGTAAAGGAGCACGGGGTGGTGGCCGGTGTCGGCCACGGCCAGGCGCGTGCCATCGGTGGCCACCGCGGCGGGGCCGCTCATCGTGGCGGCCGACACGCCGCCGGCGTTGGCGGTGCTGCCGCCGGCGCTGGCCTGCCCGAGGACCAGGTTCGCGGCCTGGCCGCTGGCGGTCGGGGTCTGGTTCCACAGCAGCACGCGGTGGTTGCCGCGGTCGGCGACCGCGAGGCGGGTGCCGCTCGCCGCGACGCCGGCCGGAGCGTTCAGGGTCGCCAGCGTCGGCGCGCCGCCGCGGTTTGCGGTGTTGGAGGTGGCGTCGCTCTGTCCGAGCACAAAGTTGGCCTGGGTGTTCGCCACGGGGGCGGTGGTCCAGTAAAGGACGCGGTGGTTGCCGGTGTCCGGAACATACAAGGCCGTACCATCGCTGGCCGGCGTGCCTGCAGGGCCGCTGAGCGAGCCGGCGCTGAGCCCACCGCCGTTCGGACCGCCGCTGGTCAGGTTGGCTTGACCGAGCGCCAGGTTGGCGTTGGCGGGCGCGCTCGGCGCCGGGCTCCATAGGAGGACGCGGTTGAAGCCGCGGTCGCCCAGGTACAGGCGACCGGCCAGGAGCAGCGGGCTGCCGCCGCTGAAGGCGCTGGCGGAGGCGGCTCCGGGGACCGGCTCGCTGGCGATCGTGAAGTCCGAGGTCGCGTAGCTGGCGACCGGCAGCGTGTTGAAGAAGACCAGGCGGTTATAGACCTGACCGGCGGTCCCATCGCAGGCGACGATCAGGCGCGTGCCGTCGCTGGCGAGCCGGGTGGCCTGCGGCAGGACGCGCTGCGCGGGGGCAAACGGGCTGCTGCTGATCGTACTAAGCTGCTCCTGTCCCAGCACCAGATCGGCAGGCTGGTTGGCCTGCGTCGGGAAGGTGTTCCAGATGAGCACGCGGGAGTTCTGCTGGTCGGCGACCAGCAGCCGGTTGCCGACAAGCGTGACCCCGCTCGGGGCGGCGAGCCCGCGCTGCACCCAGTTCGTCTGCGCGTCCGGCTGTCCCAGCACGAAGGGAGTCGTGACGACCGCAGGAGAGGCCATATCCCCGGCGCCGCCATCGGTCCCCCCGGGGGTCGCCGGCTCGCAGCGGTCGCTCTCGGTGCACAGCACCCGGTACTGCGGCAGGAGCTGGCAGCCCGAGAAGACAAGGACCAGGGCAACTTTAGTTCGCATGAATAATCATTCCTAATCTGCGCGCCGACCCGGCGGAGCGATGAGCAGAATTCCGCCGACGATCAGAAGGCCGCCCGTGGTGAGCAGGGCAGCCCCCGGGGTCTTCCCATCGATGAGGAGCGCCGACCGCATACTGTCCGGCCCCACCTCGGCCGCGCACAGCCCGGGAGCCGAGCTGCTCGGCGTGGCGCACTTGCCATCGGCGCTGAGCGCCGCCCCGCCGAGGCCGATGAAGATCCCGCCGAGCCCCAGCGCCGCACTGCCCAGTCCGATGCGCCAGGCCGGGCGCGGCAGCCGACGGTGCTCTGCAGCGGGCGCGGGCGGCGGCGCCGGCTCGCTCCGGGGGGCTGGCGATGGCTCCTGCTCGGGGGGCGCGACCTTGGGACCGGGGAGGTTGCCGCCATCGGCGATGACCGCCTGCTGCGCTTCGGTCTGCCACTGTCCCAGGCGCGCCTCCACCTCGGGGTCGCGGCTCGGGACGGCCTTTTTGTACTCTTCGTAGAACTCCAGCGCTTTGCGCGCCTGGCCGAGGCGATAGTAGCAGCGGCCGATGTTGATCAGCAGCAGCGGCTCGCGCACGCCGTCGTAGGCCTGCTGATAGACCGTCAGCGCCTCTTCGTAGCGCCGCTGCGCCGCGAGCTGCGTCGCCTGCTCGCTCAGCTTCTGACAGGCCCGGTTGGCCTGGCAGCGGTCCGGAGCGCTCGCATGCCCCACCCCGGCCGCCAGCAGCAGCACAAGGACCAGCGCCCCCCTAATCATCAAGGAGGGTCGGGTGTGGCGTGGCCGCGCTTGGGGGAGTCCCATCTTTCTTCCAATCCTTCCGCTTGCTGGAGCGGACGCGGGGAGCCGGCTTGTGACTGCGGAGCTCGTGCAAGCGACCAGCTGCCGGGCCAGCTGCCGGGCCAGCTGGTGATGAAGGCTTCGCCGATGGCGCCGGCGCTGCGGGAGGTGCGC
>DAOMZC010001214.1:0-2223 GCA_035437965.1 Pseudomonadota bacterium | reverse complement strand
AGCTCGAGGCACAGGCCCTGCAACTGATCGTCGGTGAGCTCGGCCAGCGGGCGGTGCAGCCGCAGCCAGGCGAGCGCCGCCAGCCCCTGCAGCAGCCGCCGGTAGCCGCTTCCCATCCACGGCGGCAGCTCGGCGAGCCAGCTGGCCACCCGCACGGCGGTGTCCATACCCGCCGCCGGCAGCCCGCGGCCGTGCGTCGAGGCCGGCATCACCGCGCGGGCCACCGCCGCCAACATCGCCAGCTCTGCCGCGCTGAACCCCGGCGCCGCGGCAGGCTCCGCCGCGCTCGGCGGCGAGCCGCGGTCTCCCGGAGGAGCCGCGCCGGCCGGTGGGGCAGAGGCCATATGGCTCGGCGGCGGCCCGGACTCCGAAGACTGGCGAGTGAGAAGGGTAGGGGGGAACCCGACCGCTGGCACCGCGGGGGGCTGAAGGACTGGCAGGGACGAGTGGCGCATGGTCGACTCCCGAGGCGTTACGACTAAGTGGTCTATAGGCTCATCCAATTAGTAATATAGTAACGCCAGCTGCCCTGGTAAATCCCCCATATAGAGATCCGACCTATCGGCCACGCAGTCAGCTCCTTCCCAAGAGCGCGGCGCGCAGCCGGCTAGCTTTCCATGCAGCGTTCTTGCTATGCACACGCGCATGCGCATCGCCGAGCGGCTGCTCATGCCGTCCCCCTGCTTCTCGTTCGAGTTCTTCCCGCCCAAGACCCCGGCCGGCCACCAGAGCCTGATGCAGACGCTGCACGAGCTGCGCGAGCTCGACCCGGACTTCGTCTCGGTGACCTACGGGGCGGGCGGCTCGACCAAGCAGACCACCACCGACCTGGTGACCCGGATCAAGAGCGAGACCGGCATCGAGGCAATGGCGCACCTTACCTGCGTCAGCCACGGTCAGGACGAGCTCGGCAGCATCCTTAGCCGCCTGCACGAAGCGGGGGTCGAGAACGTACTCGCCCTGCGCGGCGATCCGCCGACCGCGCCGGGCGGGCGCAGCCCGGAGCCGTTCGTGCCGGTGGCCGACGGGTTCCGCTACGGCTCGGAGCTGGTGTCGTTCATCCGCGCCGGCCAGCGGAGCGGGCGCTGGCGCTTCTGCCTGGGCGGGGCGTGCTACCCGGAGGGCCACCCCGAGTGCCCGCTGCGCGACGACGACCTCCGCCACCTCGCCGACAAGGTCGAGGCGGGCACGGAGTTTCTCATCACCCAGCTGTTCTTCGACAACGCCTTCTACTTCGACTTCCTGCAGCGGGCGCAGGCGATGCGCATCCGGGTGCCGATCCTGCCGGGCATCATGCCGATCACCAGCTTCGAGCAGGTCGAGCGCTTCACCCGGCTGTGCGGGGCGACGATCCCGATCCGGCTGCGCATGCAGCTGGAGCGCTACCAGCACGATCCGCAGGCGGTGCTGCAGCTGGGCGTGGCGCACGCGACCGTGCAGTGCATCGAGCTCCTGCAGCGGGGGGCGCCGGGCGTCCACTTCTACACGCTCAATCGCAGCCACGCCACGCGCATGATCCTCGCCGCGCTGCGCTCGCTGCCGCTTTTGGCGCCGCGCATATCATCGGGCACGACGCCGGCCCCGGCGCGCTCGGCCTGAGCGGCGGGTCGGGCCCGGTTACAGGGGAAGCAGCTGGAGCTGCAGCTCGCGGCAGTCTGCCGCCGGCGGGCCCGGGTAGTCGAGGGTGAGCACCGCGGTGCGACCGGCGCCGAGCGTAAGCGGCGGCGGCGGCGCGGGAGGCTGCCGGCTGCCGGCGACAGGGCCGATGGTCAGGTCGGAGAGCGGGGCGGGGCGGGAGCGGGGGCCGGGGTTGGTAAGGCGCAGCTGCACTCGCAGGCGGTCCGCCTCCGGGGTCACGCGCAGGATCTGCAGCCGCAAGGCGCCCCAGCTCGAGCTGCTGGCGCTGGCGATCAGAGGGACGCTCGCCGGCGCGGCGGTCGGTGAGGTGCCCGCGGTCGCCGCGGAAGGAAGGCCGAGCAGGGATGGCGTGGCGGTCGGCGAGCTGCCCGCGGTCGTGGCAGAAGGAAGGCCGAGTGGGGACGGCGCGACGGTCAGCGAGCTGCCCGCAGTCGCGGCGGAAGAGGGGCCGGGCGGAGCCGGCGGACTGCCTGCGAGCAGCGCAGCAGGCCGGCCGGACCCGGAGGGAGCAAGCTGTGCCGAGCCCGGTGCCCCCGGCGCCGGAGAGCTCGTGCCGGCGAGCCAGAGCGCGCCGCTCCCGAGCAG
>DAOMZC010001213.1:0-2224 GCA_035437965.1 Pseudomonadota bacterium | reverse complement strand
GCTCTACCGACGACGCCACCGGTCGGCGAGCCCGTCAAGCCGGCCGCCACCCCAGGTGCCGAGGAAGTCCCGGCGAGCACGCCGTCCACGGCCGCGAAGCCTTCGACCCCGCCGCCGGCGACGGCACCCAAGCCGTCGACCGGCAGTCCGCCGCGCCCGCCCACCACCGCTCCGGGCGCCGGAACCAGCGAGCCCGCTTCGGGCAGCCCGCCGCCAAGCGCCACCGAGCCGGCGAGCCGGCCCGCAACCCCGAGCGCGAGCAAGCCCGCCACCGAGCCCACCGGCACCCCGAGCGCCGCTGCGCCCAGCGAGCCCAAGGACAAGAACGCCGACGACCTCATGAAAGAGGCGCAGGCAGCCTACGTGCGCGGCGAGCGCGGACGCGCGACCGAGCTCGCCCTGCAGGTCGCCGAAGGCGGCGGCCCCGATGCCGAGCGCGCCTGGCGCTTCATCGGATCGGCGGCGTGCAGCGTGCGCAACGCCCTGATGGCCAACAAGGCCTACTCCAAGCTGGAGTCCAGCGAGCACAAGCAGATGTTGCAAGAGCTATGTCAGCGCAACGGGCTGGGCTTCCAGAACGGCTCGTTCGGCGCGGCGCCGGGCCCCAGCTCTTCAGGCTCTTCGGGGTCGAGCGCCCCTTCTCCCGAATAGCCGTCCGGCCCGGTCACTTTCGCAGCAGCGCCCGATAGAACGCCTCGATCTGAGCGGCGATGCGGGGCCAGCCGAAGGCGGCCACCCGCGCCTGTGCTGCAGTGCCCAGGCGCCGGCGCAGGTCCCGGTCCGCCGCCAGCCGGCCGAGCGCGGCGGCGTAGGCGCGGGGCTCGCCGAGCGGCAGCACGAAGCCCTCGACTCCGTCGGTGATTAGCTCGCGCACGCCGGCGATATCGTGCGCCAGCACCGGCCGCCCGGCCGCCATCCCCTCAAGCAGGGCCATCGGGTGCGAGGCGATCGCCGCGGTGAAGCAGTAGACATCGCTGGTCGCGACAAAGTCGGCCCGCTCCGCGAGCACCGCCCCGGCGAAGTGGACGGGCAGCCCGGCGCCCTGGGCCGCGAGGGCCTGGCGCTGCGGCCCCTCCCCGAGGACGAGCAGGCGCAGCCGCGGCGCTTCCGCGGCCCCGCGCGCGCCGAGCAAGCGCAGCGCCTCGATGATGGTGCCGATGTGGTTGCGCGGCTCAAGGCGAGCCTGGGCGACAAGGTGCACCGCGCCGTCGTGCCAGTCCGGCAGCGCCCGGCCGGCTTGCCAGTAGGCCAGATCGACGCCGTTGGGGATGATCTCGCCCTCGCAGGCAAAGCCGAGCCGGCGCATGCAGGAAAGAGCGGTGTCGCTGACCGCGATCACCCCGTCGAGGGCGTCCAGGTAGCGCTGCAGCGGTCGGCGGAGCAGCCGCAAAAGCTGCGAGTCCTCGAAGTGGGTGTGCAGCGTCCCGACGAGCCGCGCGCTCGGCGGCGCGCAGCGGATGGCGAGCAGCGCGAGGGTCGGAAAGATCGGCGCGTGCACGTGGATCACGTCGAAGCCACGCTCGCGCAAGAGCCGCCGCATCGCCGCGCCAAGACCCAGCCCGACGGCGGCGCGCGAGACCGAGCCGTTGGCGATGATCGCGCCGCTGGCGCGCCCGAGCCGCGCCACTTCAAAAGGCAGTGCCGCCGCGCTCTCGCCGCGCCCTGACGCCCCGCTCGCCGGCGCAGCGCCTGCGGGCGGCGACGCTGCCGCAGGCGCCTCTGACGCTGTGGCAAAAGCGGTCGTGATCACGGTGACCGCATGGCCGCGCCGGGCGAGCTCCAGGGCCAGGTGATGGACGTGCTCGGGCATGCCCCCGAGGTCCGGATAGTAATAGTCGCTGACCAGGGCGACGCGCAGGCAGCCGGCGGCCGGGCGCGGGGCCGCGTTATGGTCAAGGTCCAAAAATGGCGCCGGCCGCCAAGCGGTCGCGCCGCCAGCAGCGGGCGGCTCCGGCTTACTACGACGCATCGCCGCGCAGCATAGCGGGGTCTTTGGCAAAAGTGCGCCCTGCTCGTCTGGTAGACGGGCAGTTTCTTAGGTAAGCTCAAGTAACTAGTTACAATGTTCGAACCGACTTCAGCAAATCCTCCGGGCCCAGGCCCGGGCTCTGGCCGCGCGGGGCAGCTGCCTGCCGCGGCCCCTCCATCCCTTGCCAACCTTGCGCCGGCAGCCGGCGGCGTCCGCGGGTTCACGGCGGCGGCAGCGAGTCAGTCGCGGCCCCGC
>DAOMZC010001212.1:0-2225 GCA_035437965.1 Pseudomonadota bacterium | reverse complement strand
CCTCGAGGCCACGCCGGTCGGCGGCGCCCTGCGCGGGATCAAGCTGCAGGGCGTGGAGGTCATCCGCGGCCTGCACTTCCTGATCCGCGACCGCAACTGGGCGACGATGGTGCCGAAGATCCGCAACCAGCTGATCGAGCAGCGCGGCACCAGCTTCCGGGTCACCTTCGAGGCAGAGGGCGAGACGCCGTCGAATGGCGTGGGCCTGGTGTGGAAGGCGACGATAACCGGCTCCGCCAGGGACGGCATCGTCTTCGAGGCCGAGGCGACGCCCGAGGCCAAGCTGCTGACGGCGCGGACCGGGTTCATCGTGCTGCATCCGCTGGACCGGGTGGTCGGCTGCCCGGTGACCATCGAGCGCGGCGACGGCCGCGTCGACGAGGCCCGCTTCCCCGACCTCGCGGTGTACGGCTACAGCGGCGATTTCGCCGGCGGGCGCGAGGGCCGGGTGCCGGCGCAGACGGTGGGCCTGGACGACGGGCAGGAGTCCCAGGTGCTCGGGCGGCGGGTCCAGGTGCTGCACATCCCCGGGCACACCCTCACCGCGATCGCCTTCTACTTCCCCGATGACGGGCTGCTGTTTACCGGCGACACCCTGTTCGCCGCCGGCTGCGGGCGGCTGTTCGAGGGCACCCCGGCGCAGATGCACGCCTCGCTGCGCCGGCTCGCCGCGCTGCCCGGCGAGGTCCGGGTGTACTGCGGCCACGAGTACACGCTGAAGAACCTCTCGTTCGCCGCCGTGGTCGAGCCGGACAACGCCGCGGTGCGCGCCCGCAGCGAGCAGGCCGCGCAGAAGCGCGCCAAGAACCAGCCCACCGTCCCCTCGACCCTGCACGACGAGCTGCAGACAAACCCCTTCCTGCGCGCCGCCCACCCGGCGGTGCGCTCGGCGGCGGCGCACCGCTCCGAGGTCGCGCGGCCGATGATGGCGGACGACGATGTCGAGGTGTTCGCCCGCATCCGCCGCTGGCGCGATGAGTTCTGACAGACCGTAGCTCGTAAGCGCGGCCCCGCCCGAACTCGGGCCGCTCGCTGCGTTTTGCCACAGACTGTTTAAGTGAGCTCGGAAAAGGATCGCACTCCGGCGCCGGCCAGGTCGGCGGGGTCGCGGCGTACGTGCAGCGCCGAAAGCCCCGCAGCGCGGGCCGCGGTGAGCTCTTCGGGGGTGTCGCTGAGAAACAGGATCTCGGCCGGCGGCAGCCCGATCTGCGCGGCGATCCGGGCGTAGCTTGCCGGCTCGCGCTTGGAGCCCACCTCGGTGTCGAAATGGCCATCGAGGAGCGGCGTCAGATCGCCGCCCGGCAGGTGGGCGAACAAGAGCTTCTGCGCCAGCACGCTGCCCGACGAGAAGATGAACACGCGCGCCCCCCGGCCGCGCCAGCGGCGCAGCGCCGGCTCGACATCGGGATAAAGCTCCCCGTGCAGGCCGCCGCTGCGGTAGCCCTGCTCCCAGATGCGCCCCTGAATCGACTTCAGGCCGCGCGACTTACGGTCCGCATCCATGAGCCAAAAGAGGTAGGGCAGAAGTCCGGCGGAGGCGCCCTTTTCGTCCCACGCGGGCGGGCTCCGTCCGGCGGCGCAGTCGGCCCGATACTCGTCGGCGAGGAGCTGCGCATCGGCCTCCAGCGCCGCCTTCTGGGCGGGGTCGCGCAGCGAGCTTTCGAGGAACTCGGGCAGCGCCCGGCGAGCGAACGGAAACAGGGTCTTATAGACGAAATCGACCGGCGTGGTCGTCCCCTCGATGTCGAGCAGATACGCCCCGTAGGTCATCACGCTCCCCCGGCGGCCGGGCCCGGCGCGGGGATGTCCGCAAGCCCCAGACACACAGGCTGATAGCCCTTGTCCACGCCGCTCTCGGTGTAGTGCGGTGTCCAGCCCGCCGGGTCCTGAAACAGCCGGATGGCGCGGATGCGGCGGTCGCTGCACAGGTCAAACCAGTGCCAGGTGCCGGTGGGGACGCGCGCCAGATCGCCCGCTTCGACCTCCAGCGCGACCACCGGGCCGCTGCGCGGGCGCAGGTGGAACACGCCGTGGCCCTCGACGATGAAGCGCACCTCGTCCTCGTCGTGGAAGTGCTCCTTGCGGAAGCGCGCCAGCATGGCCTCCAGGTTCGGCGTGTGCGGGTGGAGGTCGATGACATCGGCAGTCACGTAGCCGCCCTGCTGCTTGAGCAGGTCGATCTCGTGCGCGTACGCCTTGAGGATCTCGGGGCCGGAGGCGGTTTT
>DAOMZC010001211.1:0-2226 GCA_035437965.1 Pseudomonadota bacterium | reverse complement strand
CCGGCAACACCGCCGTGGCCAAGCCGTCCGAGGGGGCGCCCACCGGACAGAGCAACCTCTACGCGGTGGCGCAGGCGCGGCAGGCGCTGCGCGAGATCAGCCCGATCAAGAAGCGCATCCTTGAGATTTACTTCAACGCCATCGAGTTTGGCCCCTACATCTACGGCATCGGCCGCGCCACCCGGCACTACTTCGGCAAGCCGCCCAAGGACCTGACCCCGCGCGAGGCGTCGTTCTTCTCGTCGATCCTGCCGAGTCCCAAGCGCCGCTACATCCAGTACTGCAAGGGCGCCGCCGACGAGGGCTGGGAGAAGTACGTCGACCGCATCGTGCGCCGGGTGCACTCGCGCGGGCGGCTGACCGACGAGGAGCTGCAGCAGGCGGTGCAGGACCGGCTGGTCTTCGACCGCGCCGAGGCGATGCCCGACAAGGACTGCCTGGCGCTCATCCAGCACTTCGCCGACCTGCCGGCGCCGACCCTGGGCCCGGCCCCCGCTCCGGCGCCAGGCGGTGACAAGGCGCCGCCGCCCGGCCTGCCCGAGAAGCCGTTCCCGCCACCGCCGTGGATTGCCGTGCAGTCAAGCGGCCGCCTGCGCTATCGTCCCCCCCAAAAGCCCGAGCCGGTCCCCGAGGCTGTGCCTTTCTAGCATGAAAAAATACTTCGTCCTCGACACCAACGTCCTTTTGCACGACCCGCTGGCGATGTTCCAGTTCGCCGACAACATCGTCATCATCCCGATCATCGTCCTTGAGGAAATCGACCAGTTCAAAAAGGAGCTCTCCGACCGCGGGCGCAGCGCCCGTGAGGTCAGCCGCCGCCTGGATGAGCTGCGCGCCGCCGGCCACCACCTCAACGAGGGGGTGCCGCTCAAGACCGGCGGCGAGCTCAAGGTCGTGCTCGGCGGCCACGAGATCCCCGCCGCCCTGCGCAACGCGACCAGCGCCGACAACATGATCCTCGGCGCGGCGCTGAAGATCCGCGAGGGCAACCAGCTGCCGGTCATCCTCGTCACCAAGGACGTCAACCTGCGCATCCGCGCCGACGCCCTCGGCCTGACCGCCGAGGACTATGACGTCCAGCGCCTGACCATCGACGAGGTCTACTCGGGCAACCTGGAGCTCCTGGTGAGCAGCGCCGCCATCGCGACGTTCTACCAGGAGGGGCGGCTGGGCCTTGAGGCCCTCAAGGCGGCGGCGCAGGAGTGGCCCAAGCAGGTCTACAGCAACCAGTACGTCCTTCTGCGCAGCCGCGAAGGCGGGCAGCAGACGGCGCTCGGGCGGCTCGACATGACCCAGGGCCTGCTTCCGATCCGCAAGCTGCGCGAGGGCTGCTGGGGCATCCGGCCGCGCAACAAGGAGCAGCACTTCACCCTCGACCTGCTCCTCAACGACGACATCAAGCTGGTCACGCTCGTCGGCAAGGCCGGCACCGGCAAGACGCTGCTCGCCATCGCCGCCGGCCTGCAGAAGGTTGCCGAGGAGAAGGTCTTTCACAAGCTGCTCGTCTCGCGGCCGATCTTTCCCCTCGGGCGCGACATCGGCTACCTGCCCGGCACGGTCGAGGAGAAGCTCAACCCGTGGATGCAGCCGATCTACGACAACGTCGAGTTCCTGCTGGGCCTGACCAGCAAGGACCGCGACAAGAAGACCGGCCAGTCGCACCAGGACCTGGTCGACATGGGCTTCATGGCCATCGAGCCGCTGACCTACATCCGCGGCCGCTCGATCCCCAACCAGTTCATGATCGTCGACGAGGCGCAGAACCTGACCCCGCATGAGGTCAAGACCATCATCACCCGCGTCGGCGACAACACCAAGATCGTCCTGACCGGCGACCCCTACCAGATCGACAACCCCTACGTCGACGCGACCAACAACGGCCTCACCACCGTCATCGAGCGCTTCAAGGGCCAGCCGATCGCCGGCTCGATCACCCTGAGCAAGGGCGAGCGCTCGGTCCTCGCCGAGCTGGCCTCGAACCTGCTGTAAGTCCGGCAGACCGCGCCCTCAGGCCAGGGCGGCGCCTGCCGGTGGAGGCCGCGCTCTCAGGCCAGGGCGGCGCCCGAAGGCGCGCCAGGCCCGACTACTTGGGGTCGGCGGGTGCCGCGGCCGGTGCCGTCGCGGCCGGCGCGTTCGCCCGCGGTGTCGTCAGGCCCAGTCCGCCGCCGAGCACCTGCTTCCAGACCAGCAGCCCGCCCACCGCCAGGGCGCACAGGACGATGACCA
>DAOMZC010001210.1:0-2227 GCA_035437965.1 Pseudomonadota bacterium | reverse complement strand
CGGTCGTCTCCAACATTTCTGCCCAGCAGCCGATCATGGAGCTGGTGCAGGCGAGCTCCTTCGACCTGGAGGAGGCCCCGGTCGGCGCCGGTCATCCGGTCGTTCCGATGTCCGGGTCCTCCCAGCCGGGTCAGTCGGGCGCGGTGCCCCCAGGCCCCCCATCCTTGCCGGGGCAGAGCCGGCCCGGCACCTCGAACCCGGGCGCCAGCAGCCCGAGCCGGCCGCCGCCGGAGTCGACCGATCGCTTCGGCCGCCTGCCGCTCATGCAGAAGTTCCTCGCCCTGCCGCAGCCCCGCCGCCTGCTCATCGTGCGGCTGGGCGCCGCGGGGCTCGCCGTGGTGATTGCGCTGCTGCTGCTGCTGCTGCTGTTGCCGCCGCGCCGGGCGACCATCATCGTGCGCAGCGATCCCGATCAGGCGGCGGTCACCAGCGACGGGAAGTCGCTTGGCGAGACGCCGATCACGGTGGAGCTCAAGCGCAGCGCCATGCTCAAGCTCACCCTGCACAAAGAGGGCTACGAGGACGCCGAAGAGGAGATCGGCGCCGAGGGCGAGCACGTGGTCCTGATCAAGCTGAACCAGAAGTCCGCCGCCGGCGAGCCGAACACCGCCGCACCGAGCGGCCCCGGCGATGACAAGAACGCCGGCAAGCCAGACGACAAGAACGCCGACAAGAACGCCGACAAGAACGCCGGCAAGCCCGATGGCAAAAAGGAACCAGGCGGCCGGGGCAGCAAGAAGTCGGACCCCGGTCCGCCCGCCGGCGAAGCTGGCAAGCCCGACTCTGGCAAGCCCGACTCTGGTAAGCCCGAAGCCGGCAAGCCCGACTCCGGCAAGACCAAGAAGCCTGCCAAGCCCAAGGGCAAGGGCAAAGGCAAAGGTAAAGGCAAGAACGTCGTCGTCTTCTGAGGCGACGGGCTGCTCGCCGGGATCTGCTGGCTCTGGCCGGCCTTCGCGCTATGCTGCCGCGGATGCCAGCCAATCACTTCAACCTACAGCGGATCTGCGGCCCCGCCTGCCGACGGAGCTCGGCGCCGCTGCTGCTCGTCGCGCCACTTCTTTTGCTCGGCGTCGGGGGCTGCCCCGATGCCCCCACCGCGGAGCCGCCGCCGGCGGCGATCGACCCGCTGCTCCCCTACCTGCCGCCGCTGCCGCCCGAAGGCGGGCCGCCGCTCGCCCGCGCCGGTCGGCTCACCGCCGACAACTTCGCCAAGGAGCACATCCCCGGACCGGCGGCGCAAGGGCGCCTCGGCGACTACTTTCTGGCCAACGACCGGATCCGGGTGATCGTCCAGCAGCCCGGGCGCGCCATCGCCCCGGTCCCCTACGGCGGCAACGTCATCGACCTCGACTTCGTCGACAAACCCGTCGGCGATCAGTTCGGTGAGCTCGGCCTCCTGCTGCTCACCGGCCGCACCGCCAACTTCACCGGCGGCGAGCTCTTGCGCGACGGCAGCGCCGGCGGTCCGGCGGTGCTGCGGTTCCGCGGCGCCGACGTGCTCGACGACTACTTCGACATCCGCGCCCTACCGGCGGTGAGCTCGCTGTTCCACCGCGAGCTCCTGCCCGACAACGCGCTCGGGCTGAAGCTGGCGGTCACCTACATCCTGGCCCCCGGCAGCGACGCGCTGGAGATCATCTACACCCTTTACAACCCGACCAGCGGCGCGGTGAGCACCTCGTGGGGCAACGTGGTCGACGCCGGCGGCGAGGTCGATGGCTTCAGCCCCGGCCTCGGCTTCGCGGCCCAGGACGTGGCCGAGCTCATCGAGGGTCCGGTGCCGCTCGCCCGCTATCACGCCCAGCAGGGCCGGGGGGTGACCTACGGCTTCCTCCCCACCCCGGCGCTGCCCGACCACCGCACCGTCGGCCGCGGGGCGCTGGTCCTGCCGGTCAGCGGCGTGTCGGTCGCGGTCTACGGCCTGAGCCGCAAGCAGGATCTGTTCACCCCGGCCGCGCTTACCGTGAACCTGCCGCCGGGCAGCGGCGCCATGCGGCGAGTGCTCCTCGGGATGGGGCGCGACGACCCGGCGGCGATCGAGAAGCTCGCCCAGGGGCAGGGGCAGCCGGCTGCTGGGGGCACGGACGCTCCGGTGGCCCTGGCGGGCGTCGTCAGCGGCACCCAGGCCGGTGAGCAGGTGCGCATCGGCATCCGCAAGCTCGACTGGCCCGAATTGTTTCTTTTTCTTTATTTACATTTTTCTTTAATTTACTTATTTTTCACTTAA
>DAOMZC010001209.1:0-2232 GCA_035437965.1 Pseudomonadota bacterium | reverse complement strand
CATCAGGAGGATGCGGCCGCGCGGCGAGTCGGCTTCCGTCCCGAGCTCGACGTAGGTCGGGCACGACGAAAGGCACAGCCCGCAGTGCACGCACGACAGCAGCTTTTCGGTCTCGACGAACCGCACGTCAGATCCCCACGACGTAGCGCCCGTGCGACAGCACCCGGCCGGGGTCGAACGCGTCCTTCAGCCGGCGCATCAGCTCGCGGCCCGAGCCCGGGTCGCCGAACCCGCCGCCCGACGACCTCGCGCGCAACCTGCTCGATACAAACCGGCACGTCATCACCGCCGGCATCAGCGTGCGGCTGCTCGGGCGGCTGCCGCTGTCGCTGTCGGCGTTCGGGCAGGGGCACCTCTTGGCTCCGTCGGCGCGCTTTAATGGGGGCTTTGGCATGATGGGTGTCGCGGTGGGGCTCGACCTATGAGGCGGCGGGACCGGTCAGCGGGGCGCGGCGGGCTGGCGTCGCCGGCGGGGCTGCTGCTTCTTGGGGGGCTCTTGCTTTTGGGCGACCGGCGCGCGGCGCGGGCCAACCCGCTCGATGCGTTCGGCTGGGGGGCACGGGCGCCGGCGCTCGGCAGCGCCTACGCCGCGATTGCTGACGACAGCGCGGCTGGCTACTACAACCCGGCGGGCCTGGCGCGCGGCACCGATCTGCGCATCGATGTCGGCTACCAGGCGGCGCGGCCGCTCATCGATGTCTCGGGGCAGCGCCAGGCGCTCAAGGACGCCCGCGGGCTGGCCGCCGGCATCGTGCTGCCCGGCCAGATCCTCGGGGTTCGCTTCGCCTTCGGCGCCACCCTGTTTCTGCCCGACCAGTACGTCACCCGGGTGCACGTGCTGAGCTACGACGCGCCGCGGCTGCAGCTTTACGACAACCGGACGCAGCGCTTCTTCCTCGGGGCGAACCTGTCCGTCCGGCTCTATCGGGGCCTTTACATCGGCGGCGGGCTGGCGTTCCTGTCCCGCTCGGCCGGGACCGTCGAGCTGCGCGGCCAGATCGCGCTCTCGGATCCGGAATCGAGCACCCTCCAGTCGGCAGTGGCCGTCGATCTGCTGGCCATCCGCTACCCGCAGTTCGGCCTGCTGTGGGAGGCGACGTCGCACCTTACCCTGGGGCTTGTCTATCGCCACAGCTTCCGCCTGGATCTCAGCCAGGGCTTCACGATCAACGCCGACGTCGGCGACCCGGGCCAGACGCCGGTGGTAAAGGACGCCAAGCTGGCCGAGATCTCAAACTCCGTGGATCTGTTCCAGCCGTGGCAGCTCGTCGCGGCGGCGGCGGCGCGGTTTGGCCGGGTGCTGATAAGCTTCGACCTGACGTTCGCCCGCTGGAGCGAGCAGCCGCCGCCGGCCTCGAACTTCCGCCTCGACCTGGACATCGGCCAGCTCGGCGACCTGGTCAAGCTGCCGGCGGCGCGCGCCTACCCGGACTCGGGCTTCCGCGATCTGCTCATCCCGGCGGTCGGGGTGGAGTGGCGGGCGATCGAGAGCGCCGCCCGCGATCGCCTCGCCCTCGACGTGCGCGGCGGCTACCGCTACGAGGCCTCGCCGGTCCCCGAGCAGCTCAGCGAGTCGAGCTTCGGCGACGCCGACAAGCACATCATCAGCGGCGGCCTGGGGCTGGAGCTGCGCAAGCTCGGGCGGGTGCTGCCGCGGCCGCTCTCGATCGACGGCTTCGCGGCGGTGACGGTGCTGCCCGAGCGGGTCTTCCGCAAGCTCGATCCGCGCTCGGCGGTCGGCGACTTTACCGTGCAGGGCCTGGTCTGGCAGGCCGGAGGGCAGGTGCGATGGCGCTTCTGAATCGGCTCTGGCGCCGGGGGGCGGCGCCGCTCGGGTGGCTGCTCGGCGCGCTGGGCAGCGTCGGCCTGCTCGGCTGCGGGACCCAGGGCAGCGGCGAGCCGCTCGCCGACAAGTGGCCGCGCACCGCGCTGCGCAGCTTCGTGCTGCGCGACGCCGAGCAGCCCTACGCCCTTTTGCGCCTGGGCTGGGACCTGGATCAGCCGACGGTCGCGCCGCGCCTGGACGACCCCGGGGTACCGCTTGTGGTCTGGGGCCGCATGAGCCCGCGCCAGGAGGCTAACCACGGCGTCCTGTTCCGCGCCGCGGTCACCGACCTGGGCGCCGCGGCGCCGCCCGAGCTCGGGCTGGCGCCGGAGCCCGGCTGGGAAGGCGCCGAGCTCGGCTCGCCGACCTGGCTCCCCGGCGAGGGGGAGCGGCCGCCCCTCATGTTC
>DAOMZC010001208.1:0-2233 GCA_035437965.1 Pseudomonadota bacterium | reverse complement strand
CCGGGCGTCGGCTGCACCGCGGCCGTGCGCTGCAGCGGCGCGGGCGGCGCATCCCGGCGCTCGGGCTGCGCCGCTGCGCGCTCCGGCTGGTTCACCGGCCCCAGGGCCAGCAGCAGCGCCAGCAGCGCCGATCGGGCCCGCATCGGCTACAGCGCCATCAGGTAGCCGAGCAGCTCTGCGGTGACCCGCTGGCGCAGGAGCTCGCCCTGATCGAGCCGCTCCAGCGCGCGCAGCAGCGCCCGCTCGGCACCGGCCGGGGGGTTGGTCTGGAAGAAGCGCACGATGTCCTCGCGGTGAGTGCCGCGCAGCCGGCCGACCGCCTCGACGACGCGCGACAGGCCCATGTCGCCCACCCGCTCGCGCAGCTCGCTCCAGTGGGTCTTGAAGTAGCCCCACGCCTTGTCCTGCCCGTGGCGCCCGTACAGGAGCTGCGCCAGCACCGACGAGATCGCCTCCTGCGGGATCGACCCCTGGGCGATCAGCTCAAGCGTGCGCTCGGTCAGCTCGGGCGGGCGGAACGCCGACAGGGTGTGGAGGTAGCGCGCCACCTCCTGGGGGGTCGCCCCGCTCTGCTTGCGCTCGACGAAGGTCTGCACCCAGCGCTCGTAGCGGGCGGCGTCGCCGAACTTGGCCGCCACCGACACCAGCACGCCGGCGAGGTTCGGATCGATCGAGCGCGGATCGCGCTGCTCGTGCCCGGCCAGCCGCTCGGCCTCGGCGATCACCTCGGGCACGCGGGCGATGCCGGCCAGGGCGCTGATGACCAGCGAGCGCCGCTGGACGTCGCTCTGCGACTCGTCGGGGCGCGGCGTGTAGCCGAGCTCCTGCAGGTGCGGCGTGAACAGCTCGGCGACGAGCCGGCGCAGCTTCTTGCGCGCCTCGCGGTCGCCCGAGTCCTTGACCAGGAGGTCCACCGTGTCGAGCCGCTCGACGAGCACGCGGATGACGTTGTGGTCGCGCACCCCCGAGTAGGCGCGCAGCACGTCGAGGAACGGCGCAATCTGGCTGCTCGCGCTGCGCACCAGCGCCCACTGATCTTCAAGAAGGCCGACCTGCTCGACCGCCGACAGCTTGCCGAGCCCCGCCGCGAGCAGCCGGCGCCGCGTCGCCGCGTCGGGCCGCTGGCGGTAAAAGCCGATCTCGTCGGCGTTGGCGTAGCACCAGCGCACCTGCCCCGTCGCCGGCAGGAGCTCGGTCTGGCTCTGGCCCTGGCAGATGAAGCGGTGGGTGCGCACGCCGGTGTCGTCCTCGTAGCGCACGACCAGCGGGATGCTCCACAGCTGGTCGCTGCGCGGCACCCCGGGCTCTGAGTAGAAGCGCTGCTGGGCGAGCTGCAGCGGGGTGCCGCCGTCCTGGGCCTCGCCGAGCGAGACGTCGACGACCGGGTAGCCGGGCTGGGCGACCCAGCTGTGCATGAGGGTGCTCACCGGCTGCCCCGAGGACACCTCGAGCGCCCGCCACAGGTCGGCGCCGAGCGCGTTGCCGTACGCAAACTGCTTCATGTACGCCCGCAGCCCGTCGCGGAACGGCGCCTCGCCGAGGAAGTTTTCGAGCTGCCGCATCACCGCGCAGCCCTTCTGGTAGGTGATCGAGTCGAACATCTCGATCGCCTCCTCGGGGGTCTGCACCGGCGTCCAGATCGGGTGGGTGCTGCGCAGCGCGTCGTCGAACAGGACGCGGCTCTTGTCTTCGATGAAGTCGGCCCAGACCTCGTAGCTCGGGTCGACCGCGGCGGTCGCCCGGTGGGCCATCCACTCGGCGAACGCCTCGTTGAGCCACAGGTCGTCCCACCACCGCATGGTCACCAGGTTCCCAAACCACATATGGGCGAACTCGTGGGCGATGACCTTGGCGATGAGCTTCTCCTGCCGCCACGACGCCGTCGCCGGGTCCATGAGGAGCAGGTTCTGGCGGAACAGGACAAGGCCGATGTTCTCCATCGCGCCGGCGTCGAAGCCGGGCACCGCGACCTGGTCGTACTTGCCGAACGGGTAGGGGTAGTCGAAGTACTCCTCGTAGAACGGCAGCAGCTTCTTGGTGAACTCCTGGGCGAAGCCGGTCTGGGCGACCTTGCCGCGCGGCACGTAGACGCGCAGCGGGATGCCGTTGACCCGCTCTTCGGGGCAGCTCCTGCCGGCGGGGGCGGTGACGATCGTGGTGCGCCAGCCGGGCTATGCGCCGCGCCCGCCGCGCCTGGGTGATGAACGAGTACCCGCCCGCCGCCCTCGCCCTC
>DAOMZC010001207.1:0-2234 GCA_035437965.1 Pseudomonadota bacterium | reverse complement strand
AGCCGACGGTGCTGGCCGACTGCGACCACAGCATGGCGGTGGTGCGCGAGGAGACCTTCGGCCCGGTCATGACCATCCTCCGGGTGGACTCTGAGGAGGAGGCGATCCGGCTCGCCAACGACACCAGCTACGGGCTCGGCTCGAGCGTGTTCACCAAGGACCGCCGGCGGGCCGAGCGCATCGCCGCCGGCATCTCGGCCGGCATGACGGTGGTGAACGACTACGGCATCGCCTACATGATGCAGTCGGCGCCGTTTGGCGGCGTGCGCATCAGCGGCTTTGGCCGCATCAACGGCCGCGAGGGGCTGCGCGCCTGCTGCAACACCAAGACTATCGTCACCGACAAGCTGCCGATCCACCTGCCGATGTCGCTGTATCCGATCCGGCAGGCGACGTTTCCGCTGCTGGAGAGCGCGGTGGGGCTCATCTACGGCGGCAGCCTGAAGCAGCGCGGTCAGGCGGCGCTCGGGGTCGCCCGCAACCTCGTCCAGCTCGTCCGCGAGGCGCGCAAGGGCTGACGCAAAGACTGGCTACTTCGAGGACTGGAAGATGAACGGGTAGGCGAACTGGACTTCGTTGTTGCCGCTCTGCGGCGGCGGGAAGCGCCAGCTGGAGGCGCGCTCGACGATGCACTTGCTGAAGTCATCGTCGTGCATGGTGTCGACCTCGATCTCGACGTTGCTGACCTTGCCGAGCTTGCTGATGCTGAAGCGCAGCGTGATCTTGCCGGCGAGGCCCGCGTTGCGCTTGAGCGCCGCCTCATAGCAGGCGACAAGGGCGCCGCGGTACTGGCGGATCTTGGCCGCCACCGCCGCCGGGTCGAGGTCGACCGGGTCGAGGTCCTGGGGGGCCGACTCCTGGACGATGGCGCGCACCTTCTTCTCGGTCTTCTCGCCGGTGCCGATGCCCTCGGTGGGGCCGCTTGCGACCAGCGTGCCGATGGTCTTGCTCTGCCCGGTGCCGTCGCCGCCGCGGGCGCTGCCCAGGCCTGCCTGGCCGGTCACCGGTCCGACGCCGCCCATCTCGCGGAACACCTTGTCGGCATCGCCCTCGGAGCCGCCGTTGTTCAGCGCGTCGGCCAGGGCGCCGTCGGGCCCCTTGGCGGTCAGCATCTTGAGCACGCCCATCTGGGCCACCGCCCGCTCCATGCGCGCCTTCTGCTCGGCCGCAGCGCGCGCCGCCGCCTCGGGGTCCTCGACCTTCTTGGGCGGGGTGTGCTCGCTGCTGGCAGTGGCGGGCTTCTTCGCCTCGTCCGGCTTGGGCTCGACCTTCTTGGGCTCGACCTTCTTGGCCTCGACGGGCCGCAGCGGCTCGACCTTCTTGGGGACGAGCATCTTCACGAAGCGATCGGGCAGCTCCTCGATGTCGGGCTGGCGCGGCCGCTCCATCGCCCGCAGGTAGACGACGAACGCGAAGTGGACGACGAACGAGCCGGCCGCGATCTGCAAGAGCCGCCGATCAAAGCTGTAGATCAGCGACTGGCGGAGCGACAGCGGCAGCTGCGGTCGCGGCGGCAGCGGCGGCGGCGTGATGAACTGGAACAGCACCTTGAGATCGCCGAGCCGCACCTCGCCGCGGGCGTCGGGATCGAGCGGCACCCGGAAGACCTCGCCGCGCTGCTCGGCTCCGTCGTCGATCAGCTGGGCGAGCGTCACCGACTCGTCGCCCTGGATGAGCTGGCCGCTCATCTTGGCGGTGAAGCACAGCTCGTAGGTGCCGCCGGCCTTCTTGGCGAACAGGGCAAAGCGCGCCGGCAAGCCGCGCACCGGCGGGATGATGATCGTATTGCCCTGGGCGGGGCCGATGTGCACGTCCTGCGGCCGGCGCACGAGGCGCTCTTCCAGCGGCCGCCCGGCGAGGAACAGGCCGATGCGCAAGGCCTTCGGGCTGCTGCCGGAAGGCTCGCTGCGGCTTGGTTGCGGGTCGGGGGTCCTGGCCATCGGGTGCGATCCTAAAACGGCTTCTCGCGGGCAGCCGCAATGATACGCGGCAGGAAGCTCTCGGAGAGCGCCTCGTAGTCATAGTCCACGGTCGCGCGCTGCAGCACCAGGAAGGCGTTGGGCCGCTGATGCTGACCCTCGACGAGGAGCCCCTCGGTGATGCGAAAGAGCTTGGCGCCGCTGGAGGTCCGCTCGACCTTGATGCTCGCGCCGTCGGGCAGCGCGGTCTTGCCGTCCGCCGCCGCCGGCTTGCCGGCCGCCGGCTTGCCCGCGCCCACCGGCGAGCCTGCCGGA
>DAOMZC010001206.1:0-2236 GCA_035437965.1 Pseudomonadota bacterium | reverse complement strand
CGTCTTCAAAAGCCAGCAGCGCCTGCTCCAGCGAGAGGCTGCCCTGCTCAAGCCGCGCCACGACCTGGCGCAGCCGATCGAGCACCTGATCGAAGCCGAGCTCCGGGTCTTCACCCGAGCCTTGACCCGCGCCCTGTTTGTTGGCGGCGGCGCCGGTCGCGCCTCTACCCGCCGCAGTGTCACCCAAGGAGTTCGCCGTTGAATTTGCCACGTGAGTCTTCTCTGGCGCATCCCCCCGGCTGCGCAGGTGCTGTTACTTCAGGCCGACGTTGAACTTGTACTCGAAGACCTCGTTTTTGCCGCTCGGCGGGGGAGGCAGCTGCCACTGGATGGCGCGGTTCTTGACGCACTCGGTGAACTGCGGGTCCTTCACCTCGTCCTTGGTGAACGCGAACTGGTTGACCTTGCCGTTGGGGGCGACTTCGATCTTCATCTCCATCGCGCCCTTGAGCGAGGCGTTGCGCTGACCGGCTTCACCGATGCACGCGGTGATGTCGCCGCGGTTCTGCCGGACGCCTTCGATCGCCGTGTTCTTGTACGAGTGACAGGCGGCCAGGGCCAGCGGAAGAGCGCAGGCAAGGGTTCCAAAAACCATGAGGGGTCGAGCAGTTTTCAGCATAAATGGACTTTGCAGCCCGTTGCCTGCAAGGTCAAGCCGACGCGGCGTAAATTCGCTTAAGTACCGACAGCGGCAAGGAAAAATCGGCGGCGGAATCGGCGTCGCGGACCCCGCCCCGGCAGATCTACTAGGGGCTGCCGGCTGGACGAGCGGGCGCCGGGGTGGCGGTCGGGGTGGCGGTCGGGGTCGTCGTCGGCGCGGCGGGCGTGGGCCAGCCGACCTGCCAGGTGCGCAGGATCTCCATGGCCACCGGCGCGGCGCGGCCCTTGGGGACGCCGCACACGATGGTGACCAGCCGGCCGCGGCGCAGGACGGCGAACTCGCGGTCCGCAAAGTCGCGCACGAGCAGACCGGTGCCGCCAGCGCCCGACTCATCGCGGGCGCCGGCCTTGGGCCGGGGGCGGTCTTTGTCTTTGGCAGGGTGGGTGCCGGGAACTGCCGGCGGGGTGGTCAGCCCGACGATCACCTTGTGCACGGCTTGCTCGGCTTCATCGGCGTCCTGCTCGCTGTCCCAGGCCGACAGGATGAGCACCGCCGGCAGGGCCTCGCCGGGGGTCGTGTAGGCGACCAGCCGATCGCCACCCCAGCCCGCCGCCGCCTGCGCCGCCGCGGCCTCGGACAGCCGACCGGTGAACCAGACCCGGAACAGCATCTCGCCGAGCACGTCCCGGCGCGCCGACTTGTAGCCGGGCAGGGTGGTCAGCGGCGCCGCGGTGATCGGCACCGGCCGCTCGCGCTGCTCGTACTTCTCCGGGTGGATGATCTGCTCGGTCGAGTCGGGCGGGTCCTTGAAGACCTCGTCGATGCTGCTCCACGGCTGGTTGGCGCGGTGGGTGGTGACAAACTCCAGGCCGGCGACGTAGGGGAACACCAGCGACTCGCGCAGCACGAGCGGCGCCTGCTGCAGGGCGGGAGTCGCTGCCATGCTCATCTGCATCATCTGCTTGCCCAGGCGCGCGACCATCTGCGGCATCTTGGTGGTGTCGATGTTCATCCCGCGGGCCGCGAATTCGAGCATCAGCGCGGTGCCGTCCCCCTCGACCACCGCCGAGCGGGCGAGCTGGCGGTCGCCGTCCTCCTTGAACGGCTGCGAGAAGCGCTTGAGATCGAAGTGCTGGTCCTGCAGCGTGTGCTCGATCTCGTGCGCCAGCGCCGGGCGCTGCATGTCGAGGGGCAGCCAGTCGGCGATGTACAGGGTCTTGGCGTAGGGGTCGTAGAAGCCGGCGACCTGCTCGGTGAGCAGCTCGAAGAGGAGCTTCTCGTAGTCGGCGTCGAAGGGCAGGAGGCCCAGGCGCTTGAGCACCGCCGACTCCACCTGCACCTCGTCCTTGGAGTAGTCCTTGGCGATGCGCTCGCGCAGCTTGAGGCCGATCTCGGCCCGGCTGAGCACGCCGCGGGCAAACGGCGTGGTCTGCGGCAGCCCGCGCAGCGTCGCCACCTGGCGGGCGATCTCGTCGGCGGCGCTCAGCAGGGCGCTCGGCGGCGCCTTGGCGGGTGGGGGTGCGACGGGCGGCTTGGTGGGCGGTGGGGCCTGCGGGGGCCGGCGGATGCCCGCGGCGCTTGCGGACACCCCTACCGCCAGCGCGAGTCCGGTCGCGAGCACCGCTCCCAAGCGTC
>DAOMZC010001205.1:0-2237 GCA_035437965.1 Pseudomonadota bacterium | reverse complement strand
AGTCGGCGGCGCTCATCGGGTCCATGTACAGGTAGCTCTGCTCGATGTGGCCGCCGTGGCCGTTTACCTGCAGCGCTAGCTCCTTGACCATCTTGACCGGATCGAACCCGGGGGCGAGCCAGCAGTTGAGCGCCAGGTTGGGGTCTATCGCGCTCGCCTCCCAGGGCAGGTCGAAGGTCTCCAGCTTCAGCTGCGGCACCGACAGGAGGTGCAAGAGCGTCATCTGGCTCGGGGCGTAGGTGCCGCCCTCGAGGATCTGCAGCGCGTTCTCGGGCACCCCGGACAGCTCGGACAGCCGGCCGCGCGACATGCCGACCGCCTCGCGCCGCTCGCGCAAGAGGGCGCACCAGCTCTGGATCCGGCCGACGTCCGAGGGCGCGATGGGGGCCAGGAACGGCTCCAGGCTGGTCCCGCCCTCCTCGGCGGTCAGGCGCGAGGCGGCGAGGAAGCCGCGCAGGGTCATCAGCGCCATCTGCAGCGGCTGCTGCTCGCCGGGGGGCTTCTCGTGCAGCGCCTCTTGGACCGTCTGGATCACCAGGTTGAGCGCCTGCTGCTCCCAGGGGACCTCGGTTGTCTCTGCACTTGCTAACATGGCTGCCTCCCGCATGGAATTGAGTCCAACACCGACGATGAACCGCCAGCGCGGACGGGTGATAACGCGGGCACTATATAGCGTGCTGAGCAGAAAGCCGACGGTTCAGTCCGTCTTAATTGGTCGGGTCTTTTGAAGATCAGCCGAGGAGCCCGAGCTTGATCAGGCCCAGGCCGCGCAGGAGGTGCATGACCCCAAGCGCGCTTATGAGGATCGCCACCGCCAGCCGGACCTGCGTCTTGCTCGGGCCGCCCGGCGGGTTCTTGGCGGTCAGGGCCTTGAAAAGGAGCAGCGAGCCGCAGACATCCGCCAGCACCCCGCCGCAGATCGCCACGTAGTCGACGACCCGGGTGGTGGTGGCGCCGTCGGCGGTCGCGGTCTGCGACACCGTCAGGTGGAAGAACAGCGGCAGCACCAGGGCCAGGCATCCGACGCTCACAAGGAGGTCGCCGAGCGGGGTCTGCACCGACTCCCCGGGCCGGGCTTGCTCGCCAAGGGGAGCGTCGAGGTTGCTGTTGCTGTCTCGATCTCGGGGCCCGCCGTGGCCCATGGGTGCCTGCCTCCCTCTGCCCAGCTCCTGGGCCACTCGACTTTACCACGCAGCGGGCCGGCCGCGCAGACCCTGCGGCGCGGTTGACCTGCCCCGGGCGGGCGGGCGACAATTCCTGCGGATTAGCAGTCGCCAGTGGGGGGGCGCTGGGCACGGCCACGGCCACGGCCATGGCCACGGCTTGCGCCCGCAGCTTGCCAAGGAGGCCAGCATGAACGAACGGGGTAGCCGCAAGATTCCAGTCACCGAGCGCCAGTTCCTGTGGGTCCAGGACGATGACAAGGGCGAGGTGACGCTGCACGTCGGCCCGACCATGGTCTCGCCCACCGCCGCCGACCGCATCGTCATCGACGACGGCACCGCCGGCTTCCGCGAGGACGTCTCGGGCCGCCCGCAGATGATGATCGAGGTCGGCGACCACCAGTACGCGGTCCTTTACAACCCGCTGCTGGAAAACGACGGCGGTCTCAACGGCCGCTTCCGCACCGGCCGCAACGAGGCGCGCCCGCTGCGCAACGGCACCCGGGCGATGATCCCCGGCCCCTGCCACTTCTGGCTGCGGCCCGGTCAGCGCTGCGAGGTCCGCGACGCCCACGAGCTGTCGGCCAGCCAGTACCTGGTGGTCAAGGTCTACGGACCGGTCGACCCGAGCGCGCCGTACTACGACGTCACCGTCCGCTCGGCCGCCATCACCCGCGCCACCGCCGAGGCGCTGGACGGCCGCCCGTCCCCCCTGCCCGCCAAGCCCGATGGGCGCGAGCTCGTGCGCGGCCAGCTCATCGTCATCCGCGGCATCGATACCCAGTTCTACATCCCGCCCACCGGCGTCGACATCGTCCCCGACACCTCGGTCGACGAGTCGGGCGCGACGGTGTCGGCGGCGACGGCGCGCCAGCTGGTGCAGCAGATGCAGCTGCAGGCCCAGGCGCAGCCGCCCAAGCCCCAGCCAAGCCCCGCGCTCCCCGCGCCGCGCGCCCGGCGCGAGCAGAGCCTGGACGAAGAGTCGAGCGACTACGGCGAGAGCGAGCTGCTCCTATCCGATGACGAAGACCGCCGCGGGCCCGCCGACAAGAGAAAGGAGCCGCAGGACGGAAC
>DAOMZC010001204.1:0-2241 GCA_035437965.1 Pseudomonadota bacterium | reverse complement strand
CGATCCCCTGGGCGACCAGCCGGAGAACCTGAACACCGACTGCTACGACGAGGGCTGGCTGTTCCAGATCGAGATCGCCCATCCGAAAGAGGTCGACGATCTGATGACCGCGAGCCAGTACGCCGAGTATGTGAAGGGAAACGGGTAGGCGACGGGCGCTCGGCGTCGGTGCAGCGGGGTCGGGGCGGCGGCGCTGCCCCGCTGCGCGCTCGCTGGCGGCCCGCGCCGGCGCGCCCTGACACTTGAAGGGGGGGAGACGACACTCCATGAGATACATCCCGCACACAGAACAAGACGTGGCGAGCATGCTGCGGCTCATCGGCGCTCCGTCGGTCGAGTCGCTGTTCGCGCACATCCCGGCGGCGCTGCGGCCGAGCCGGCCGCTCGACATCCCGGCGCTCGATGAAGTGAGCCTGCTCGGCCACCTCGGCGAGCTTGGGAGCAAGAGCACCCCGGCGGTGGCCGACACCCCGCGTGAGGGGGCGGCGCTGGCGTTTTTGGGGGCCGGCATCACCCCGCACCACATCCCGGTCGCCGTCGATGCGCTGCTCTGGCGCGCCGAGTGGTACACCTCGTATACGCCGTATCAGCCGGAGGTCGCGCAGGGGACGCTGCAGGCGATCTTCGAGTATCAGACGATCGTGTCCGAGCTGCTCGGACCGACGCCGGCTCCGGGGGCGGCGGCGCCGTTTGTCAGCAACGCCAGCATGTACGACGGGGCCTCGGGTACCGCCGAGGCGGTGCTGATGGCGCGGCGGGTCACCGGGCGGACGCGGGCGATCGTGTGCGGCGCGCTGCACCCGCAGTATGTCGAGACGCTGCACTGCTACCTGGCGGGGCTGCAGGAGGATCGCAGCGCCCTTTATGACTGCGTGGGGTTTGGGCCCGACGGGCGGGTCGACCAAGACGCGCTCGCGGCGGCGCTGCAGGCGGGCGGCGAGACCACCGCCTGCGTGGTCGTGCAGACGCCGAACTTCCTCGGGGTGGTCGAGGATGTGCCGGCGGTGGCGCGGCTGGCCAAGCAGCACGGGGCGCTGTGCATCGTCGTGTGCACCGAGCCGCTGGCGCTCGGCGTGCTGGCGCCGCCGGGGGCCTGCGGCGCCGACATCATCGCCGGCGAGGGCATGGGGCTGGCGCTGCCGCCGACGCTCGGTGGCCCGGGGGTGGGGCTGTTCGCGGCGCGCAGCGAGTATGTGCGCCAGCTGCCCGGCCGCCTCATCGGCGAGACCGTCGATCAGGACGGTCGCCGCGGCTACGTGCTGACGCTGTCGACGCGTGAGCAGCACATCCGCCGCGAGAAGGCGACCTCGAACATCTGCACCAACCACGGCCTCATCGCCCTGGCGTTCGCCATCCACCTGTGTCTGCTCGGCAAGCGCGGCTTTGTCCGGCTCGCCCAGATAAACCTCGCCAAGGCGGAGTACGCCAAGCAGCGGCTCGCCGCGGTGCGCGGCTGTGCGCTCGCGGTCACGGGGCCGACGTTCAACGAATTCGCGCTGCACATCCGCGGCTCGGCGACCGCGGCGGCGGAGCGGCTGCGCGAGCAGGGGATCCTGGCCGGCGTGCCGCTGGATCAGCCGGGCCTCTCGCTGCCGGCGCTGCCCGACGCCGACCGGACGCTGCTTATCGCCGTGACCGAGCGCCACCGCCGCGCCGACATCGACCGACTAGCCAAAGCCCTGGATGAGGTCTGCCCATGAGCGTGGTGAAGAGCGAGGAAAGTGAGAAGCCGGCGACTTCGCGGGGGCCGCTCGGGACGCGCCACCTTTTGCACCACGAAGCGCCGATCTTCGAGCTCGGCGCCGCGGGACGCAGCGGGGCCTCCTTGCCCCAGCTCGACGTGCCCGAGGCGAGCCCCGCGGCGCTGTTCGGCGAGCTGGCGCGCGCCAGCGAGCCCGCTCTGCCCGAGGTCTCCGAGGTCGACGTGACCCGGCACTTCACCCGGCTGTCGCGCTGGAACCACGCCATCGACATCGGCATGTATCCGCTCGGCTCGTGCACGATGAAGTACAACCCCAAGGTCAACGAGCGGGTGGCGCGCTTCCCGGGCTTTGCCGGGCTGCACCCGGCGCAGCCGCTGGGTACAGTGCAGGGGGCGCTGGAGCTTATGTACCTGCTCGAGCGGGCGCTGTGCGAGATCTCGGGCTTCTCCCGGGTGACGCTGCAGCCGGCGGCGGGGGCGCACGGCGAGCTGGCGGGCCTTATGATGATCCGCGCCTACCACAAGAGCTGCGGGCGCTC
>DAOMZC010001203.1:0-2248 GCA_035437965.1 Pseudomonadota bacterium | reverse complement strand
CGCCGGCGAGCTGCTGCTGATCACCGCCGCGGCCGTGGCAGGCAAGCTCGACCGCGCCGAGTGGCCGACCCCGCCGGACGGCTACGGGGCGGCAGACTTTCTCGACGAGCTGGCGCGTACGCTGCGGCAGTCGGCGAAGACCCGGCAGCCGGTCCCGATCCCAACCACGGTGGCGGAGCTGCAAGAGCTGCGGGTGCAGCTGCGCCTCACCCCGCGCAGCCGTCCGGGCGGCCTCCTCACCATCGAGCACGGGCTCGTCCACGTCGCTCCCGCCGAGGGCAGCCTGCCGCGGTCGCCGCTGCCGCGTCCCTTCGAGCGCCCCTTGACGCCGAGCGAGGCGGAGCAGCTGGTCAGCGCGCTGCAGGCAGCGCAGCTCGACAAGCTCGATCAGGTGGTACCGCGGCGCGCCGCCCCGGCAATCGGCGACGATGATGGCCGCCTGGTGACGCTCCACCTGTGGCGCGCTGAGCCGGCCGCGGTCAAGGATGCTGTCCCCACCGGCCGGGCGCGGCCGACCGCGAAGCGCGAGCCAGTCTCCGCGCCCGGCCCCAAGACCATCCCCCCGGCTCCGGCCGAGCAGCGCTTCGAGCCGCGCGGCATCGAGCGCTACCTCGCGGATCTGCTGCGCTCTCCGGCGCAGCCGCTGTGCCAGAAGCTCGTCGAGCTGCTGCTTGCCGAGCCGCCGCCCGCGCGCGTCCGCGGCGTGCAGTCCGCCGCCCGCTCTCACTGAGGCGCCTCCGCGGCGCGCCCGAAAAAGGCGACCGCGAAACACGGCCCAGAAGACGGCAGCGAAACATGGCCCAGAAGACGGCGGCGAAACAAGACCGGCCAAGCGGCGGCGGCTGGCTTGGTGAAAAAAATGGCGCCGCAGGTTCACTCGGACGGCGGTCGCAGAAACCGTCCGAATGTGCTCTCTGCGACGGCGTGCCGCTGCGGTCGCGCTTGCCAAGCGGCGACCGGCGAATAAATACCGACTGCCATGGGCTCGCGGCAGCGGCGTTTGCCGGGCTAAAATAACACCTAGTCCCTGCCCACTTTGGGCTGATAGGCTGAGCAAGTGGCCAAGTCCAACCACCCTGCGCCTCCCGATGCCGCAGACCCCACCGACGGGGCGGAGCGGTCTTTACCGGGCGCTGCGCAGCGGCTTGAGGCCGGCCACCTGGCACCGCAGCTGGGCGACGGCATCCCCGACGCGCTGACCGCGGCCGAGGTCCGCCAGCGCCACCGCGAGCTCGCCCGCGCGATGTCCCGCGACCTGGTCAAGGACGGCGATCGCGAGGGCGAGCTGGTCGAGGGCAGCCCGCCCGAGCTCCTCATGGCGCTCGACCGCGCGCTGGCGCAGCCGCCGCAGGACGTGCCGCGCATGGAGCTGGCGCGCTCGCTGGAAGAGGCCGGGCCGCGAACCTTCGTCTATATCGACAACCAGGGGCGGGTGCGCTCGCCGGTGCAGTACCGCCTCATGCAGGTGTTCAGCTACTCGATGCTGGCCGCCATCCTGGTCGGCGGCACCGCGCTCTACGCGAGCCTGCTCGGGCCGCAGGGGCTGCTGTTCGGCGTGATGTTCAGCGCCCTGGTCGGCCGCAACCTGCGGCTCACCCGGCAGATCAATCAGGCGGCGCTCTTGTCGTCGCACGATCGCCTGGACGAGGCCGAGGTGCTGCTGCGCCGGCTGCTCGGGCGGCGGCTGGTCGGGCGGCGGCTGCGAGCGCTCATCCACCACAACCTCGGGGCGGTGGCGACCCGGCGCGGCGACCACGAAGAGGCGCTGGGCCAGCTGCGCAGCGCAATTGGCCTTTATCAGGCGGCTTGGCGACGGAGCCCGCACCTGCGATCCTGCCAGTACGGCGAGGTGATCGCGCTGTGCAACCTCCGGCGGGCCGATGAGGCTCGGCAGCGGCTGCTCTCGCTGCCCGAGCAGTCTGAAGGGGATTATTTGCTCGTGAAGTACTGGACCACCGAGCTCTATGTGCGGTTCTGCCGCGGCGACGCCCCGCCCGACGACGGCACCCTGTGGGAGCGCGCGGAGCGGGCGCTGCGCATCACCTCCTCGGCGGCGCTTTTGGCGCTGTGCGCCTGGGGGTTCACCAAGGGCCCCGGCAAGCAGGCGGAGTCCAACCTCGACATGGCCTGGCACCTTCTGCGCGAGGCCTTCGATCGGCTCGACGGGGAGCCGCTGCGGATGATCATGCCGCCGCTGTGGCAGTGGATGACCGAGAACCGCGGGACTGCCGAGGCGGCGGCGTGAGCG
>DAOMZC010001202.1:0-2252 GCA_035437965.1 Pseudomonadota bacterium | reverse complement strand
CAGCTACGCCCGTCGGCTCTGCGGCTACGCCCGTCGGGCTGGCGCCTACGGGCGGCTGGCTGGCAGCGGCGGTCGGAGCGGTTGCGGCGGCCAGCGGCGCGCGGAGGGTCAGCGAGCTGTAGGTGCCAGCGCTGGCGGCGCGGATGGGCTGCGGCAGCGCCTGGCTCAGCGCGCCGAGCACTACATCGATGAGCCGCTGCGCCGTCTCGGTCGCGCCGGCAGCCACCGCGTGAGCGGGTCCGGCGTCGAGCAGCGAGCCCTTGCGAAGCAGGATCTTGACCAGCTCGTGCAGCCCGTCATTTATCGCCACCCCGGCTGGTAGCAGGGTCATCAGGGCGCAGCGAACCGCGGCGTGCACGACCGCCGGCACGGTGTTCACCGCGCCGGCTGCGGCGTCGGCCGACTCGCGAAAGTCGAGGGTGAGGAGGTGCGGCTCTGGCCCGAGGCGAACGGTGACGCGGACGGGCAGATCGCTCGCCCCGGCGCCGTCGTCGTCCAGGCTGTCGGCGAAGGCGCAGACGCCGGCCGGGATTCGCTGCAGCGCCGCCGCCAGGGCCGCCCGGGTGTCCATTTGCTGCTGCGCCATGCGCTGGCGCACCGTCGCGGGGCCGTGGCGCTTGTCCAGGGCTCGCAGGTGCTGCGCCCCCCAGCGCAGGGCCCCGCGGGCCGCCTTCAGATCGGCGCTGGCGGCGATCGGGTCGCGCTGCTTGTGCACCAAAGTCTGGAGCGCAGCGTCGGTAAGCAGCAGCGGCGCCAGGCGCCAGCCCTCTTGCCCGGCGGTGCGCGGCGGCCCAGCGGTCCGGGTGGTGGCGGCGCTGTGAAAGCTGCGGTAGCGCGGCCCTACGGCGGGGGGGAGCTCGGCGAAGGCAGCGCCGGGCGCGCTCGGCGGCGGGGGCAGCGCTTCGGCCAACAGATCGACCTGCGCTTCGGGCGGGCCGGCGGGCAGATCGACGCAGTCGCCGCGGGCGATGCTCAAGGCCAGATAACCCAGCGCCGCCCCGTCACTGCCGGCCACCAGGGTGAGCAGGGTGAGGGTGCCCAGGTCGCTCCCGCCGTCCAGGGGATCGCTCACCACCAGCACCTGCTCCGGCATGAGCGCGGCGTGGCGAGCCAGCGCCGCGCGCACCTGCGGCCCGAGCGCCCCGGCGCGCAGCATCGCGCCGTGCTCGGCCACCGTAAGGCCCTGGCGATCGAGCAGCGCGCAGGCCAGCCCGCCACCGTGGGCGAGCGCCAGCGACAGCGCGCTGTGCTCGACCCCGGCGGTCATCTCGGCGAGGATGCGGGCGAAGCGGTGGCGCCACAGCGCCTGCACGAGCGCCGCGCGCGGCTCGGCGGCCGACGTGGCGGACTCAGAGGACAGCGGCAGCGGCTCCATCTCTTGGGGGCTCACAGGTAGTAGACGAAGCCGAGGAAGGCTTGTCCGTGGGCACCGTAGCCGACGAAGGTCTCGCCGGCCGCGGGCCCGAGCTCGAACTGCGCCGAGCGGACGTCGCCGTTGTTGAGCGGGACAAGAGGCGCATACAGCAGCCGCGCCGAGAGGCGTAGCGACAAGGCGCTCGCCGCCGCGGCGTGCAGCGGCACCTCGATATCGACGGTGAAGTGCGCCCCGATGGCGGCCTTTACCGGCTCGCCGATCCGCTGCCCCCAGGCGATCGACGTGTCGCCCGCGGTGCGCACGAGCTCGAACGAGGGGCCCAGGCCCAGGCGGATGCCGTGGAGGAACCGCGCCACGTAGCCGGTGCCGGCGGCGGCCGGGAGGATGCTCAACGGTCGCAGGTCGAGCAGCAGCGGCACTGACACCCGATCGGGGAACGCCGGCGGTGCCGTGTCGCTCCCCGCCTGCTTCTGCGGCACCGCGGCCTGGCCGGCCACCGAGTACAGCCCCAGCGCGACGCCCAGGTGGCCGCGCCACAGGAACGAGGCCTCGACGCCGCCCGCCCACAGAAGGCAGGCCCCGCTGCCGTCCGGCAGGCGGATGCTGCGGGTGCTGCCGCCGACGTCACAGCTGCGGCTGTCGGGCTGCACGCCGCCCGCAATTGCCAGGCCGATGGTCGTCGCCCCCAGGCTGCCCAGGTCCGCCCGCGCCGCCCGCGGGGCGAGGCCGCCAAGCAGCGCCAGCAGCACCGCAGCGCCAGCGATCCCCCGCAAGCTGCAGCCCAGGGCGGGGAGAGCTCGCGCCGGCCGCGGACTCCCGCAGCGAAGCCGGCTCGGCCGGACGGGGCGAGCCGTCGCCGGCGCCGCAGTGGCCGTCG
>DAOMZC010001201.1:0-2258 GCA_035437965.1 Pseudomonadota bacterium | reverse complement strand
TTCATGAGTCGCCCGCCCGAGTCCCACGGCCCCCCCGCGCACGGCCCCGAGCCCGCCGGCCCGAGAGAGGCCGCGGCCGATGCCGAGCTCTCGGTCGCCGAGCACGAGCTCCCGGTCGCCGAGCATGAGCTGTGGTCGTCCGCTGCCGATTTTTCGTCCACGCCGTCCGCCTCGGGCAGCCCGAGCGCCGACCCCGATCTCACGGCGGAGATCGCCGAGCACGCGGCGCCCCCGGCCTGGATCCACGAGGCCGCGCCCGCCGAGGACGGCGCTGATACAGCCGAGGCGCTCGGCCCGCTGACTCCCGAGCGCCTGCGCTCGGTCATCGAGAGCCTGCTGTTCGCCGCCGAGCGGCCGCTTACCGTCCAGCGCATCGTCGAGCTCCTGGAGGAGACCGCCGCGGCGCCGCGCGAGCCGAGCGGGCCGCCGATGTACCAGGTGGCGCAGATAAAGGACGTGCTGACCCAGCTCGGGCGCGAGCTGCAGGCGGGCGGGCGCGGCATCGAGCTGCACGAGGTCGCCGGCGGCTGGCAGCTGCGCACCGCGGCCCAGAACGCGCCGTGGGTGCAGCGGCTGCTGCAGGCCAAGCCGGTGCGGCTGTCGCGCGCCCAGCTGGAGACGATGGCGATCGTCGCCTACCGCCAGCCGGTCACCCGGCCGGAGATCGATGACATCCGCGGCGTCGACTCGGGCGGGTCGCTCAAGACCCTGCTCGACCGGCAGATGGTGCGCGTGCTCGGCAAGAAGGAGGAGCCCGGTCGGCCGCTCCTTTACGGCACCACTCGCGAGTTCCTGGAGTTCTTCAACCTCCGCGACCTCAAGGACCTGCCGACGCTGCGCGAGTATCACGATCTCACCGATGAGAACCGCGAGAAGATGCGCGCCCTCGGGCACGAGCCGCCGCTGCCCGGCATGCCGACAGCTGCAAATGAAGTGAGGGTCGCGCCGACCGGCGCCGAGGGAGCCGCGATCGATTCCGCAGGCCCGGCCGTCGCCGCAGATCCAGGCGAAGCGCCCGCCGTGCGCACCGACCCGGCGACCCCAGCGGGCGAGCCAGGCGAGCAGTCGGCGGCGGCCCCGGGGGCATCGTTCACCAGCCGCCGCGAGCTCATTGACCAGCAGCTCGCCGATGACGCCGAGCAGCTGGCCAAGATCGACGAGATGATTCGTGCCGTCAACACGGCGTTCCCGCTGCTCGACCCGACCCTGCTCGGGATGGTCGCCGACGGGACGCTGCCGCCGCCGCCCGCTCCGCCGCCCGCCGGTCCGTTTGCGATCGGCGAGCTCGACGAGCTAAACCCCGAAGAAGACAGCCCCGCGTCGGCAGCGACGTCCATGGGCAGCGATGATCGCGAACCGGAGGAGCTATGAATGAGATCCGCTTGCAACTCGCCCTGGCCAAGGCCGGGCTGGCCTCGCGCCGCCACGCCGAGGAGCTGATCGTCGCCGGCCGCGTCGCGGTGAACGGCAAGATCGTCAGCCAGCTGGGCAGCCGGATCGATCCGGTGAGCGACCGCGTCACCGTCGACGGCAACCCGGTGCTGCGCGAGGCCCCGGCCTACTACCTGATGAACAAGCCCAAGGGCTACGTCACCACCGCCGAGGACCCGGAGGGGCGGCCGACGGTGTTCAGCCTGCTCAAGGGGATGCCGGTGCGGCTTTTCTCGGTCGGTCGGCTCGACTACAACACCGAGGGGGCGCTGCTGCTGACCAACGACGGTGAGCTGGCGCACGCACTCATGCACCCGAGCCGCGGCGTCGCCAAGGTCTACCACGCCAAGTTCCGCGGCGTGGTCAGCAAGGAGCAGCTGACCATGCTGCGGCGCGGCGTCGACCTGCCGCCGGCGCGGCCGCTGGACAAGACGGGCAAGCCGCTGCCCACCGCGCCCGGCTCGGGCAAGGTGGAGCGCAGCGCGCCGGCCGAGGTCATCCCGGTGACCTCCACCGGGCGCCACACCTGGCTGCAGTTCATCCTGCACGAGGGCAAAAATCGCCAGATTCACCGCATGGCCGAGGCGGTGGGTAGCTCGCTGCTCAAGCTCCTGCGGGTCGAGTACGCCGGCCTCACGCTCGACGAGCTGGCCGTCGGCGAGTACCGCCCGCTGCAGTCGCGGGAGGTGCTGGAGCTGCGGCAGTCGGTGGGCCTGCGACCCTTCGCGGCGCAGGAAGGACCGCTCAAGCCGCGCGCCAAGCCCGAGCCGACCGCCGCCCCCGCCCAGGAATCCCGCTCGCGCGCCGGCAGCCGTCCAGGCCGCGAG
>DAOMZC010001200.1:0-2259 GCA_035437965.1 Pseudomonadota bacterium | reverse complement strand
AGCACGCCCCGGGCAGCGCCGCGGTGCGCAGCCGCAGCCGCTCGCCCCCGTCCACCCGCGGCGCCGGCTCGGCGACGAGCAGCGCATCGGTGAGCTCCCAGCGGCGGCCCGCCGCGTCGGTCAGCTCTAAGTGCAGGCGCAGCGGCCCCAGCACCGAGCGCCCGCCGTGCCACAGCTCCAGACCCTCTGCCCCCTGCCGCAGCGTGTAGGGCCCTGCCTCCTGCCGAGTTTTCTCCGCGTCCATCGCAGCCAGTCCCGTCTTGTCCGCTAAACGTCCTATTTAGTCACAGGCGGCGCGCTTGGCGAGCCGGCGCAGGCTCTGCTGCAGCGCCGCCTCCTCGGCCGGGAAGACCCAGAACAGCAGCAGCAGCAGCCCCGCGCAGAACAGCCACAGCAGGTTCGCCAGGTGAAACGCCGGCACCCGCCCCAGGCGCGCCGCCATCCCGCCGACCACCCAGGCGCCGAAGCCGCGCCCCAGATCGTTGCACAGGTTGAGCAGGCTGAACACCGCCCCCCGGCGCTCGGGCGGGTTCACGCACTGCAGCATGGTGTTGATGTTCGGCCCCGTCACCGCCGCCAGGAAGCCGGTGAGCGCGCCGATGAGCAGCGGCCCGCCGAGCCCCTGCGCCGGCCCGGCCGGGTAGCTAATCAGGATCGCCATCGGCGCCACCGCCAGCAGCGTCGACAGCGCGCACAACAGCGGCAGGTAGCGGGTGCGGAAGTTGAGCAGCCGCTGACCCACCAGCCCGCCGACGAACCCGCCGCCGATCGCCGCCGCCCCGATCCCCATGACGAGCAGCGTCGCGTCGGCGACCGAGAAGCCCTTGTCGTGAGCGTAGAAGTCGTTGAGATATACGAAGAACACCCCCCACGGAACGGTGCCCGGCAGCGCCTGCAGCAGGATGAGGATGTTGGTCCGCACCCGCAAGAGCTGCGGCAGGTCGGCCAGCCGGATGCGCTCTTTGTAGTCGTGGCCGGCGGCGAACAGCTCCTGCAGGCCCGCCTCATTCTGGCCGCGGCGCGGCTCCTTGGCGACCAGCGCGAACACAAGGTTGAGCGCAAGGCCCGGCACCGCGACGGCGAGAAAGGGAAAGCGCCAGCCGTGGCTCTGCACCAGCATGCCGGCCAAGAGCTGCCCCGCGGCAATCCCCAGGCCCATCGCCAGCCCGATCGCGGCGTTGGCGGCGGCCCGCCGCTGCGGCGGGAAGTAGTCGGCGAGCAGCGAGTAGATGAGCGGAAACGCGCCGCCGATGCCGATGCCGGTGAGCGCGCGCGCCCAGTAAAGCTGCTCGTAGCTGCGGCAGAACCCCGAGGCCAGGCACGCCGCCTGCCCCAGCAGCGCCACCCCGACCAGCAGCCACTTGCGGCTGATCCGGTGGCTCAGATCGGCGCGATCGGTCAGGTAGCCGATGAGCAGCGTGACCACCCCGCCGAGCATCCAGAACGTCAGGTTCACGTCGGCGCCCAGGCGCTGATCGATCTGGGCGCGGGTGAAGTGGAACTCCTCGCCGATCGCGGTCAGGCTGGGGGCGAGCAGGTTCTGATCGGCGAACAACAGAGCGACGATCAGCGTGAACAGTCCGAGAGTCAGGCGATCGTGCAGCCGGGCGCCCGCCTCTGTCGCGGGCTCCGCGGCAAGGGAACCACTTTCCATTACACCACCTCGCTGAGTCTCACGTTACGGGACTCTGCCTGGGAGATCCCCTGGTTTTGCGATTTCCCTTTGAACTCGCGGCGCCGGCGGAAAGGGTGGTGAAGTACGTACTTGGCGTACTCATGCGCACAAAGTATGGTGCGCCCATGTTCGTCGCCCGACTTCTGGCTGCGCTCAAAATGCCGCTCACGCACCTGGGCATGCTCGACGACACACTGCTCCTGGACGTGGACCTTTATCGGGCCGCCCTGCTTTATTTAGTGCGCCAGCTCAGCGACGAGGGAGCGGTGGACGACGCGACCGCCTGCTGGACGTTCGGCTGCATCGCCGACGGCTGGGTGGACGAGCACCTGACGGGCGTACGCGACGGGCTGCTCGAGCTCGGGGCGGTCAAGGATCAGGCGCACCTGCATCGGCTGCTGATGGCGGCGACGCACCACATCCTGGGCTGCGGGCCGGGCACCCCGGCCCACGGGCTCCTGGTCGGCCCCGGCACCGACGGCGTCGACGTTACCGGTGGCCCGCTGAGCGCGGCCGACGCGCTGGTGTTGCAGACGGTGACGCAGGCGCTGCAGGGGGCCGACAGCGATCACGAGCCGCTCGGG
>DAOMZC010001199.1:0-2262 GCA_035437965.1 Pseudomonadota bacterium | reverse complement strand
GCATCCGGCTCGACCGCCGCGACCCGGTCTGGAAGTACCTGCGCGAGATCGAGCTCCCGCCCTACCGCGGCCGCATCCTCGATCGCATCGGCACCGAGCTCGCCGCCTCGGCCAACGTCGACTCGGTCTACCTCGAGCCGGCAAAGCTGCGCGCCGAGGTCCCCGAGAAGGCCCGCCGCGCCGAGCTCGCCCGCGCCCTGGCCGACGTGCTGCACCTGGACCGCCGCGAGCTCGCCGCGCGCCTTGAGTCGGGCCGCCAGTTCCTCTTCCTCAAGCGGCGCATCCTCCCCGAGGAGGCCCAGCACGTCCGCGATCTGGCCGTGCCCGGCCTGCGCTTCACCCAGGAGCCCAAGCGCTACTACCCGGCCAAGAGCCTCGCCGGCCCGGTGCTCGGCTGGGCGGGCGTGGACGCCACCGGCCTTGAGGGCGTCGAGCTCGCCTACGATCGCTTCCTCCGCGGCACCCGCAGCTCGATCCTCGGGCTGCAGGACGCGCGCGGCCGCAAGGTGATGGTCTCGGGCGTCGGCGAGGTCTCGCGCGACCGCGGCAACGATGTCTACCTGACGCTGGACAAGTTCATCCAGTTCCGCCTCGAGCACGCGCTTGAGGAAGGGGTGCAGGCGGCGCGCGCCAAGGCCGGCGTCGCCGTCGCCCTCGACCCGCGCAACGGCGAGATCCTCGCCATGGCCTCGGTCCCCTCGGTAAACCCCAACGACCCGAGCGGCGCCCGCGAGCGCGGGGTGCGCAACCGCGCCGTCACCGACGCCTTCGAGCCCGGCTCCACCGTCAAGCCGTTCACCATCGCCGGCGCGCTGGAGACCGGGGTGGTCCGGGCGAGCGACGAGTGGGACTGCGAAGGCGGCCAGTGGCGCCTGGGCCACGTCACCATCCACGACGCCGAGGCCGAGGGCATCCTGAACACTGCGCAGGTGCTGGCCCGCTCGTCCAACATCTGCACGAGCAAGATCACCCGCAGGCTCGGCAAAGAGAAGATGTACCTGTACCTGCGCCAGCTCGGCTTCTTCCTGCCCACCGGCATCGACCTCCCCGGCGAGCGCTCGGGTCAGGTGCGCCCGGTCGCCGAGTGGGGCGACGTCGCGTTCGCTAACATCAGCTTCGGCCAGGGCATGACCGCGACCCCGCTGCAGATCGCCACCGCCACCGTTGCCTTCGCGACCGGCGGGATGGTCTATCGGCCGCACATCCTGCGCAAGGTCGTGTCGCCGACCGGCGAGGTCCTGCTGGAGTCCAAGCCCGAGGGGCGGCGCGTGCTATCCACCCCCACCGCGGACCTTATGCGCCAGATGCTGCGCGGGGTCATGCTCAAAAAGGGCACCGGCGACAAGCTGGACATCCCGGGTTACCCGGTGGCCGGCAAGACGGGCACCGCGCAGAAGGTCGATCCGGTGACCCGGCGCTACTCGCCCGAGTTCTGGGCCTCGTCGTTTATCGGCTTTGCCCCGTACGATGACCCGCGCCTCCTCCTGTTCGTGATGGTCGACGAGCCGCGCGAGGGTCACTACGGCGGCGAGGTCGCCGGACCGATCTTTCAGAAGGTCATGGCGGCCGCGCTGCCCTACCTCGGCGTCCCGCCGCGCCCGCCGCGCCCCGGTGAGGCGAGCGCGGTTGCGCAGGCCCTGGCACCGCCACCGCCCTCCGGTCCTGCCGCGCCGCCCGCGCCGCCGCCCCCGGCCGCAAGCCCCGCGGTGGCCCAGCTGCCGGCGAGCCAGCGCGTCCCCGACTTCACCGGCCTTGGGCTCGGGCGCGCTCTCGCCCTGGCGCAGAAGAGCGGGCTGCGGGTCGAGGTCAGCGGCAGCGGCCTGGTGGTCGCGCAGGAGCCATCGCCCGGCAGCGCGCGCCGCGGACCTGTATGCCAGCTTCGGCTGGCGCCGCCGCTGTAGGGGCAACTCGTGCGCAGTAATTGGGACCCTTACGAGATCTCGCTGAAAATAGAGGAACCATGAAGCTGTCCCAGCTCTGCCGCGAGGTCGGCATCGATTCAGTGATCGCCGAGCCCGGAACCACCGCCGGCCCCACCTTCCCGGCCGCGTCCGATCTCGGCGACGATGGCGGCGCGCTGCTGGCGGCGCTCGGGGAGTTAGAGATCGCCGAGGTGCGCGATGACTCGCGGGCCGTGCAGCCCGGCGATCTCTTCGTCGCCCTGTCCGGTCAGTCGGTGGACGGCCACCAATATGTCGCCGAGGCCGCCGCGCGCGGGGCGGTGGCGGCCGTGGTCACCCACCCGGTCGCGCTGCCCGAGAC
>DAOMZC010001198.1:0-2265 GCA_035437965.1 Pseudomonadota bacterium | reverse complement strand
CTGGCGAGCAGCTCGGCCAGCCCGATGAGCAGCCGGCCGCGCGACTCCTCGTCGGGCCAGTCCTTCATGTCCTGCGCCTTGTCGGGGCGCGGCGGCGACAAGACGCCGATGACGTGACCGAGGAAGGTCTCGGGATCGGTGCGCAGCTCCAGCGCCCGCGCGGCGGCGAAGCGGACCTCGGCGCGCTGCGAAGACAAGGCGCTGGCGAGCAGCTCCGGCGGCTGGCCGCGCCGGAAGGCGTACAGGTCGCGCGACAGGACGATGGCGAAGACGATCTCCTGCACCTCACTGCTCTCGTCCTCAAGGCCCTGCAGCATGCCGCCGTAGCCCTCGGGCCCGAGCGCCGCGAACGAGACGATGGCGCTGAAGCGGATCGGCAGGTGGTCGTGGCGCAGCGTCCCGGTCAGCACCGGCAGCGCCCGGCTGTCCCCGAGCCGCGCCAGCCCGTCGGCGCCCCACGAGCGGACCCAGATGTCCGGATGTCCGAGCAGATCGAGGAGGTACCCCTCATCACCGCTGCGCGCCGCGGTGGCCAGCCCGCGCGCGGCCTGCTCGCGCACGTCCGGCTGCTCGTCTTTGAGAAGCTCGGTGGCGAAGAAGCGCACCGTCGACGGCGCGCCCAGCGAGGCGAGCGCCATCGCCGCGTGCAGCCGCAGCCCGTGCACGAGCTCGCGCGGGTAGCGCAGGGCGAGCTCCTTGTCCTGCAGCAGCGCGCGCATCGGCTCGATGAGCCGCTCGTCGTGGCGTACCGCGAGCAGCTCGGCGGCGCGCACCCGCAGGTCGAGGTGAGAGCCCTGCAGCGCCGCGTAGTGCGGCGCCGAGTCGCGCGGCAGCAGGCGGTCCAGCGTCTCCAGCGCGGCCCGGCGGACGCTCGCCTCGGCATCGTCGAGGAGCTTCATCAAGGCGGCGCGCACCGCGCCCGGCTCGGCCACGCTGGCAGTGGCCCCGCGCGCCCCGGCCTCGCGCACGCTGCGGTGGGTCGAGCCAACCGCCAGCAGGTGCACGTCGGGGTCCTCCTTGCCGCGCAGCTTGATCAGCGCCTCGTAGGCGGCCTGGGCGACCTCGGCGTCGCGGTCGGCGACGACGAGCTTGAGCCGGCTCTGCGCCCACTCGCTCTTGCCCAGACGCAGGAGCTCTTCGACGGCGCGCAGGCGCAGATCGGGGAACCGCGCGGCGAGCGCCCGCCCCAGCACCTGCGCGACGCCCTCCTGCCCGTCGCGCTCGTGCCACGACCAGAGGGTGCGCAGCGCCTCGGTGCGGACCTTGGGCGCCTCGTCTTCCAGGGCGTGCCCGAGCAGCGTCTCGACCTGCGCGGTGCGCTCACCGGCGGCGCCGAGCTGGATCAGGCGGTCGAGCCCGCGCACCCGGATGTCCTCGTGGCAGGACTGCAGCGCCGCCTCGGCGACCAGGAGGGCCTGGCCGCCGCACAGGTCGGCGTAGGCATCGAGCGCCGCCGCCCGCACGCTGGCGTCCCCGTCATCGAGCATCCAGATGAGGCGCTTGCGCGCCCGCGAGTCCTGCAGCGCCCGCAGCGCCAGCGCCGCCTCGCGCCGCAGGCTCGGCTCGGACTCCCGCGACAGCTGCAGCAGCGCGCCGAGCGCCCGCGTATCGCCGAGCAGCGCCAGGCCGCGCGCCCCGCGCAGCGCCGTCCCCGGCGTCCGGCACGACATCGCGGTGAGCAGCGGCAGCAGCTCCGGCTCGCTCAGCGTCGGCGCCCCGGCCGGAGCTTGCGGCACGACCCCGCGCTGCCCGAGAACCGCAAGCAGCGCGATCCGAGCGGCACTGAGCTCGGCTTCAGCTGGCTCTTTCGGCACGTCCTTGCCGTCGGTGGTCGGCGCGCCCTGAGTCGCCCGCCGGCGCAGGGCTTCCCGGCGCAGGATCTCCCGCGTGGTGCGGGCGAAGTCCTCGTCGCGGGGCTCGAGCAGCGCGGCCAGCGGCTGGTGGAGCAGCACCGCGAGCGCAAACGCAATCCGCCGCACCTCGGCATCTTCATCGTCGAGCGCGCGGGCGAGCAGCGGCTGCAGCTCGGGCGCGGTGAGCAGGCCGGCGAACCCGGCGCGCACCAGCGCCTCGCCGCGGATGTCGCCGGGGCCGCGCTCGAAGGCGAGCCGCAGCGGCTCGGCGGTCCCCGGCGGATACAGCCCGAGCACCGCATCGAGCGCGAAGCGGCGTACGCCGCCGTCGGCATCGGTAAGCGCCGAGGTGATGAGGCCCTCGACCAGGGGCGAGCTCTTGCGCAGCTGGAGCAGCGCCCGCAGCGCTGCC
>DAOMZC010001197.1:0-2269 GCA_035437965.1 Pseudomonadota bacterium | reverse complement strand
CGCGGTGTCGGAGGTCGAGGCAGCGCTGCGCACCCTGGGCCGGGTGGACCGCCGGGGAGCCCCGAGCCGCACCCGGTCCGATTTCCTGCGCCCGGTGCTGCGCCGCTTCACCGAGCAGCTCGGCCCCGCCGCCGCGCTGCGCGAGAGCGACTACCACACCCTCATCCGGTTCGCGCCGCCCGAGCGGCTCGACCGCGAGCTCACCGAGCAGCTCGACGTCATCGCCCGGCTCCTTACCGACGCGCCGACTCCGCCGGACGCGGGCATCCAGATGTCGCTCCTGGAACCGGACGCGGGGCCGAGCGCCCTGCCCTCTCCTTCGCCGCCACGCAAGCGCGAGCGCCGTCGCGCCGGCTTGCTCCCTGTCGCCAACGCCGAACCGCCGCCAAAGGTGCCCTTATGACGAATGCAACTGCTCCAGCTGCAGCGCCTGATCGCCGTTCCCTGCTCCGTGCGCGCTCCGGGTCGCGCGTCTCCGTCGGGCTTGGGCTCGGGCTTGGACTCGGGTTCGGGCTGGCGACCGCGGTTGCCCTCTATAGCGGCGCGGCGCACGCCGGCGGCTTCGAGCTGCCGGCCAACGGCACCGAGGCGCTCGGTCGCGGCGGCGCCTTCACCGCCAAGGCCGACTCGCCGCTGGCGCTTGAGTATAACGTCGGCGGGCTGGCCCAGCTGCGCGGCACGCGGGTGCTGTTCGACAACAACCTGTACTTCTCGGAGTACTCGTTCCAGCGTGCGGGGGGAGACTCCATCGGAGCGTACCCGCTGGTCCGCGATCAGGCGGCGCCGCCGTTTTATGCGCCGTGGTTCGGGCTGACCACCGACTTCGGGTACTTCCGCCGCTGGACGTTCGCGGTCGGCGCGTACGGGCCGTCCTCGGTGGGGGCGCGCAGCTTCGGGGTGTTCTCACCGGCCGAGTCGGGCACGGTGCGGCCGACGCCGTCGCGCTATGACCTGGAGCAGAGCAACCTCCTGATTGTGTTCCCCACCGTGGCGGTGGCGGTGCGCGTGCACCGGGTGCTCGATCTGGGGATCTCGGGGCAGCAGGTGACCTCGCAGATAAACGTCGCCAGCGCGACGTATGCGCCGACGAGCATCCCGATCTTCCCAAGCAGCGCCGCGTGCTCGCAGCAGCCCGAGGTCGCCGGCTGCGACACGACGACGCGGGTGCAGGTCTCGAGCTACGACAACTTCACCCTGCAGTTCGGGGCGCTCTTGCACCCGCTGCGCGAGCTGGACATCGGGCTGCACGTGCGCAGCGCGGTGAACCTGGGGATGTACCCGATCCGCGGCAAGGGGACGGTGTCGGCCAGCGAGCCGCCGTTCCTGCGCGGGGCGCAGCTCGGCGCCGACCACATGAACGCGCAGTTCGACACCTGGCTGCCGTGGGTGTTTCGCGCCGGCGTGCGCTACGCCTACCGCAAGGGCGACTTCGAGCTTTTCGACCTGGAGCTCGACGGGACCTATGAGGCGTGGAGCCTGCTCGACGGCTCGGACAACCACCTGACGCTCCTCAATCCGCCGCTGCTCGTCAACAAGGGCATGCCGCTCACCATCACCATCCCGCACAGCTATAAGGACACGTTCAGCCTGCGGCTCGGGGGGGCGGTCAACTACCCGACCTCGGTCGGGCAGCTGACGCTGCGGCTCGGGGCGCTTTATGACAGCAGCGCGACCCGCGACGCCAACGTGCGCGTCGACTTCGACACCCTGGCCAAGATCGGCGCCACCATCGGGGTCGGGATCAACATCCGCGGCGTCACGCTGAACCTGGCCTACGCTTACCTGGCGTCGCTGCAGCGCACGGTGGACAGCGGCGAGCTGCGCGCCATCGACGGCACGAGCGGCAAGGCGGTGCAGCTCGGCGATGATCTGGCGCCGGCGGTGAATAACGGGATCTACTCCGGTCACAATCACGTCGCGTCGATTGGCATCACCATCCTGTTTGATGATCTGGTGCGCGGGCACGGCTGGCTCAAGGATCACCCGCGGTAGTAGCCGCGCTCCTTTTTCAAGTCCGGACTCCGGGCCTGGGGGCCCGCGGATTCTGGGGGCTTGCCTCCGGAGGCGGGCTGCGGTACACGGCGTGCCGGGCAATTCATGATCGATCCCGCTGATTCGACCCATCCGGAGGGCCGCGTGCGCGGGCACGACGCCGCGCTGATGGAGCTCGCCGTGGCCGAGGCAGAGCGCGGGCGCGGCAGCACGAGCCCCAATCCGCTGGTCGGCGCGCTGGTGGTCGATGAGTCGGGGACGGCGCCGGTCGTCCTGG
>DAOMZC010001196.1:0-2269 GCA_035437965.1 Pseudomonadota bacterium | reverse complement strand
ATTGGCGGGCTCAAGGTCCAGTTCATTTTTTCCCGTCACTGACGACCGCTTCAAACAGCCCGCGGGAACGGTTGCGAGACGATTCCCGCAAGCCCCATCGTCGAGGTCGCGGACCACCAGCTCAAGCGCCGCGCTCAGTCCATCAACACCGGTGCGCCGATGGCCACCAGGCCAGGCTGAACCGTGCTTCCATACACGCCGAGGCAGGCCTGACGCTGCTGCGCTACGGCACGCAGCACTGCGTGGTTCCGCTCTGTGGTGCGGGGATCTATGTTGATCATCACGCACCGCTGGTCGCGCTTATCCACCCGCATGCGCAGGCCGCCCACGGTCAGCACAGCGCCAACCCACGCGTCCTCCTGGAACGGCTCGCTGCCGGCCGCCTCGACCAGCAGATTGGGCCGAAATCGCAGCGGCTCGAGCTCTGCGCCCGTCATGACGCTCAGCGCCTGCACCGTCTGCGTGGTGAGCAGCGACAGCGGCGCCGTGTCGAAGATGCCGCGGCTCTGGCGGATGACGCGCGCGCCGTGGCCCAGCTCCGCGGCAAGCGCAGGGTCGGTCACATCCACCTCGGCGCCGGCCGGCGTACGCACCAGGGTGACACAATCGTCCGGCCGGTGGGTCTCGGTGAGCCGCGGCAGGTACCGCCACATCTGCGGGTTCTCCCGGATGGTCAGCCAAGGAAAGCCGCTTCCCACCAAGCCCTCACGGATGAACGCCCACCGCCGGTCGCCAGGCAGGCCGTTCCAGTCGACCTCCGCGGACTCCAGGGCCTCCGCTGCCATCGACTTCACCGGATAGCGCCACAGGCCGGCCACGCGGCCCACCTCACGCGCGGCCATTGGGCACCTCTACCGCAGCTTCCAGATACGTCATCGGGCACCTTCCTTGCGAAGAGGGCGCCCTTCTCTGTCATGACCGCTGCCGAGCGTGGCGGACTTGCAGGTCCGTCGCAGCGCCCCTCGGCACCGGCGGCGCCGCTCGTGAGGCGCTGTTTGTGGCAAGACTAGTCGACCGCTACGGTGCTGTCAATCCGAGCGCGAGTGAGTCCGTTCATTCTGCGCGAGGGTCGTTCGGGAAGCTCGATCACGCAGGCCCGCGCGCTCGCACCTCGGCGGCTTCAGCGGCCAGCAGTGACTCCGGCTCCTCGCCGCGGAAGCGTCGGGTGTCGCCGCCCAGAGCCACGAGCTGGTGGAGCACGCGCGCGCAGTCCGGGAAGAAGTCCGGGTGCTGCAGATCCCCGCGTACGCGTCCGGCCACGCTGGGCAAGAGCTCGTGCAGGATCACGCGCTCGCGCTCCGCGGCGGGCACGGTCTGCAGGTCGACCGCATGCTCGCCGAGCACGCGCCGGCTGCAGCGATGCAGGCCGCCGATGATGAACACACCGCTGGCTGCCAGGTCGGCAATCATGAGGGCGCAGGCGCGCTCGCAGACTTGCCGATCATTGCCCGTCAGCTCTTGCCGTTCCAGCCGCACCGGCTTGTTGACGACGCGACCTTGGCCGTTGATAGGTCGGCTCTTGGGCAGGTAACCCTGCGCATCGAGCTTGGGCCACTCATCACCCGAGCGCAGCTCCAGCACGTCCGCGCTCGTGTAGGCGTGCGGCGCGGCGGCGGGCACGGGCAGGGCTCCCAGCACCGCGTCGATGGCTTCCGGCTCGGCCGTGCGCAGCGGTGAGGTGGCCCACTGGTTGTCGGCGTACCCGTGCGCGTTGGCAACCACGAACGCGAACGAACGCCGCAGCAGCACCATCACCTTGTCCATGCCGCCGAGGACCTGCGCCAGGCGCGGCAGGACGCGCGGCAGCGGCGGAATCGGCGCCGCCGCGGAGCTCTGCCGGAGCCTGGCCAGCGCCGGCTGCCCGACAAGCCCCGCGTCAGCCAGCCGCAGCCAGGCCCGGACCGGATAGAGAGCGGTGTGCGCTTCGAGCCAGGCCAAGGCGCTGGGGTTGGGCGCCGCCGCGGGAAGCGCCGCGTCGGCCGGCGGGATATAGCTCGTCTGGTTCGCCTTGGTCATCCGCCGCAGCGCCGCGACCGGGCTGGCCAGCGTGGGAGCCGGGGTGAAGAAGCGCTGCGGCTTGAGCGACTCGAGCGCCGCGATGTCGTCAAAGCCGGCATGCGGGCGCGCGGTCCGCCGGGACTTCGGCACGCCGCTGGCCGGGTGGGCTGGGGACGTAACGGCGGCGGCGTCCCAGCTGCCGGCAGTCTCCCCGCCGCCAAGGGAATCGAGCCGCGTAAAGACCCCGTCCAGCTCGTCGAGAACGCCGAGC
>DAOMZC010001195.1:0-2269 GCA_035437965.1 Pseudomonadota bacterium | reverse complement strand
AGTGGTTTCCATACTTTCAGCACCATGTCTCCGCCGCCCGGCTGGTCGATGGAAGCCCTGCCCGGGGGCTTCGTCCTTGTCCCGCCGGTGCCGCCCGGTGGTGAGCCGCCGGCGGAGCTGCGCTACAGCCAAGGCAGCCGGCCGGTGCTGCCGGCGGCCGAGGTGGCGCGCGAGGTCCTCGCCCACCAGCCCGAGTTCGCCGCCGCGGCGCACAGCCGCCCCGAGCTCGGCATCACCGCCGAAGGGGAGTACTCGGCGCTCGTGCGGGTGCGCGGCCGGCTCGGTCCGCGCCCGGCCCTTCACCTCATCGGCGCCGTCTACGGCGACGAGAGCATGAACGTGCTCGATGCGCTGATCGTCGAGGCGGCGGCGCTGCCGAAGGTGGCGCAGGCGGTGCGCGCCCTCCTTTACGCCGATCGCCTGGGGCTCGGGCTGCGCAAGCGGCGGTTCCTCTACGAGCCGCCCGCCGGCTGGCAGGCGCGCCGCAGCGGCCTTATAAGCCGCTACTTCCCCCCCGACTATCCCCGGCGCTCGGCGACGCTGGTGGTCCACCCGGCGATGCCGCGCGACAGCTCGGAGGAGACCGTGCTCCTGACCCTGCTCGCGACCTACCAGCAGCGCGGCTTCGCGGTCGCGGCGCTGAGCGCGGGCGAGCCGGTGACCTCGGACTTCGGCCTGCACGGCAAGGCGTTCTGCCTGGTCGGCAGCTTCCCCGGCCAGCCCGAGCTCACCTGCGATCTGCTGGTCCTCGCCGACGCGCGCTACCTGTACGCCCTGATCGCCGAGAGCAGCGCCGCCGCCGACCGCGCCGAGCTGCAGGCCGTCCTGCCGGCCGTCGCCCGCTCCGTACGCCCAATCCCGACACCGGCCGTGCGCGCGCCCGCAAGCCAACCAAGCACCCTGAACTACTGGTCTTTCTAGCGCCGCAAAACCCGCACCGCAGCGACGCAACCTGGGGCTCGCCGGTCGCGATAATTAAATTAGAACTGAAGTTTCAAAGCGGCCTTGCACGGGGGCGTGCGCGGCGCGCTGTAGACGGCCGGATGACATCAGCGCGCGAGCGGCGACCGGCAGGCTCGCGGCTCAGTGCGGATTAGAGGCAGGTCACATATGTCGTTGTTCAGCGATATCGGGGGAGCAGTCTCAGGAGTTGGTGAGTTCGCCAGCGGCGCCCTGCATGCCGGCCAAGACTGGGTCGGTGGCCAGGCCCACGCAGCTTCCGATCTAGCCCACGGCGCGGTCGACGCCGGGCACGACCTGGCGGGCGGGGTCACCCACGCGGGCGGCCACCTGATGGGCGGTCTGAGCCACGGCTGGAGCGATCTGATGCACGGCAACATCGGCGGCGCGATCGGCAGCGTCGCCGGCGGCGTGGCCGGTGCCGCGGGCGACATCGCCCACGGTCAGATCGACGCCATGGGCCACCTGGGCGGCGGGATCGCCGGGGCCGCGGGGGACATCGCCCACGGCGGCGCCGCAGCGGCGGGACACCTCGGGGGCGGCATCGGCTCGCTGGTCAGCGGCGCGCTGCCGCTGGCCAAGACCGGCTGGGGCGTCTTCTCCAAGGGCAAGACTGCCTGGGACATCTTCCACGGCAACGGCCAGCCGGGCCAGACCAAGGCCGACGGCGCCGCCAGCGGCCTGGGCGCGATCAACCAGCTGCTCGGCTTCGGCAGCTCCAGCAAGAAGGCCGATGAGAAGGACGAGGTCGACAAGGACCTCGACACCGGCAAGAGCGTGGTCGGCGCCGCCAAGACGGCGGTCTCGGCGCCCGGCAAGATCGTCGAGCTCGCCGAGAAGGCCGCCGCGGGCAAGCTGCCCGGCGCCGGCCTGGTCGAGAAGCTCACCGGCGGCGCCCTCAAAGAGGGCATGCTGGCCGAGAAGGCGTCCAAGGTCCTCAAGCCGGTCTCCGGGTTCATCGAGAGCAAGGGCGCCAAGCTGCTTGAAGGCCCGCTCGGCAAGTTCATCGAAAAAGAGGGCATGGCCGTCGCCGGTGGCGCCGCCGGCAAGATCGCCGGCAAGCTGGTCCCCGGCCTCAACATCGCCATGGCCGGCATCTCGGCCCTGCAGAGCGGCAAGGACGCCGCCGAGCGCTGGCAGAAGGGCGACAAGCTCGGCGCCGCGATCGAGGGCCTGCATACGGTCACCAACCTGGCCGGCGCGGTCCCCGGCGTCGGCGGCCTGATCAGCGCCGGTGGCGATCTGGTCGCCGGCGCGGCGCACTGGCTGGCCGACGGCGGAGCCAAGAAGCTCGGCGACATGGCCGGCA
>DAOMZC010001194.1:0-2270 GCA_035437965.1 Pseudomonadota bacterium | reverse complement strand
CGCCGCTCCCACGGACTGCAGCGTCCCGGCGCCAGCATCGCCGCGGGTGCAGCCCGTGCGGCCGACGCACGCGGACGCCGAGCCAGCCGGCGCTCGCTCAGCGGGGCGGGGTCGCGGCCGGCGCGGCGCTGCGCCGAAGCTCGTGGACGAGGAGCTCACCGAGGAAGTCGTGCTCGTCGCTGCCGATGATCCGCATGCCGATCTTTTCGAGCACCCGCCGGCTCGTCTTGTTGAGCGTGAAGGTCACCGCCTGCACCGCCTCGACGCCGTCCTGGGCCAGGGCCCAGTGCACGGCGGCCTGGGTGGCTTCGGTCGCCAGGCCCAGGCGCTGGTACGGCGCCTCGATGCCGTAGCCGACCTCGGCGATCCCGGCGGGCAGGCCGCGGCCGTGCGGTCCGCCGGTCGGGTAGCCGTGGAAGATCACGCTGCCGACGACCCGGCGGTCGCCGTACTCGTCGCTCGGCAGGATCACCAGGCGATCGCCCCACAGGCGGCGCGCCGGGTCGGCGCGGATCGCCGCGAGCGAGGCCGAGAACGCCTGCTCCATCAGCTGCTTGCCGGGCCACACCGTGGGGAAGCGCGCCCCGACGAGCGGCTCGGCGGCGCGGCGATCGCCGGCCATCACCGCCTCGAAGATGGGCAGCGTGATCGGGACAAGCTCCAGGCGCGCGGTGCGCAGCACGGTGGTCATGACGCCCCTTCACATTACGAGGTTTCGCCTCTGGCTTCTAGAAACTGCAGGCGCTTGCCCGCGGTCGCCCGCAATTAACCCGGACATTCAAGCAATCAGCCGGCCCGGGTGAATGTTCTTCCTCGCCAAACCGCGCCGAGTATACTGCCGCCATGCACACCGCCCGAGCTCTCCCTACAGTGTCGCCTGCGCTGCAGGCGGGAAGGTTCCCTCGTCGGAAAGCCGCAGGGCTTGGCGCCCGCGCGGTGGCCGTGACCGGGCTTTTCGGGGCCCTCTGCTGGGGGAGTGTGGGCTGCGGAACTCCCGACGCCGCGGACGGGACCGAGGCCGCCGCCGCCCCGATCGCGCCGGCCCGGGGGCCGCAGAGCTGCGCCGCCCCGGGGACCCGCCCACAGGCCGCCCTGAACATCATCGGCGGCGACATGGTGGTCGAGCCGGAGTGCAAGAGCGGCCTCGGCTCGGCGCTGCCCCTTGGGGCGAACGGCCGCCACATCCTGTTCACCAACTTCGAAGGCGTCGATATGCAGCCCGGCGGCACGCCGGGAAACGCGTTTGAGAACGTCGGCCTGCGCGCCATGGACCTGGCCGGCAAGGGCGTCATCGCCCTGCCGCCCTACGACCCCGAAAACCCCAAGCGCCTCGACAACATCCTGGCCATCCACAAGCTCGTCTCCAAGTGGTACGCCGACATGAACGTCGACGTGGTGATCAGCCGGCCGCTCAGCGGCGACTACCTGATGTCGGTCGTCGGCGGCCGCCAGAGCGACATCGTGCAGAAGGCCGGCGTGGTCGGCATCTCGCCGCTCGACTGCAGTAACCGCACCGAGGCGAACCTCAACTACGCCTTCTCCGGCTCGCTCAGCGAGGACCCCGAGCAGGTCGCGGTCACCATCGCCCACGAGGCCGGCCACGCCTACGGCCTGGTCCACACCGACAACGACAAAGACATCATGTTCCCGAGCGTGTCGAAGGTGGACGGGTTCCTCGACGGCGACGTGGTGGACACCGTGGCCTGCGCGGGCGGCTTTCACCAGGACAGCAAGCAGGTGCTGATCGAGAACCTCGGGCGGCGCCAGAGCCCGCCCCCCGGCACCGACGCTCCGTCGCTGGCGCTGCTGGCGCCGACGGACGGCGCGAGCCTGGGCAAGGACGTGACGATCGTGGTCAAGGCCGAGGCCCGCCTGGGGCTCGACCACGTCACCTTGAGCGTGAGCCGGATCGAGGGCGGCAAGGCGCGCGGCGCCCACCCGGTGGCCGAGCTGCGACCGCCGCAGTCCTCGGCGCAGATCCTGATCTCCAACGCCGGCAGCTACACGGTGATCGCCACCGCCTACGATAAGGCGGGCAACCTGGCGGTCACCCAGGCGCAGTTTACCGTCGCCACCCCGACCTGCGGCGTGCCCAACGACTGCGCCCCCGGGCAGCGCTGCGACAGCAACACCTGCGTAACCCCGCCGCTGCCGGCGGTGCCGCCCACCGGGATGATGATGGCCGACGCGCTGCGGCACTACGGCACCGCCTGCGAGGAGACCTGCGAGTGCCAGGGCGGCGTCTGCGCGATCACCCCGGTCGGCCAGAT
>DAOMZC010001193.1:0-2271 GCA_035437965.1 Pseudomonadota bacterium | reverse complement strand
TGGCGACCACCGCGAAGACCCGCCGGCCGCGCCGCGCCGCCTCGGCCAGGGCGGCGGGCAGGGCCTCGGGTCGCAGGCGGAAGTGGTCGTCGGTCGGCACCGCGATGACCCCGTCCTGGCCAAGGCCCATCACCTTGGCGGCGCGCGGCACGCAATAGTGCGCTTGCTCGGCGGCGAGGATCGCCAGCTGCGGACCGCCGGCAAGCCCCGCCTCCCAGCTGTCAAAGCCGGCGCGCGCCTGCCGCGCCGCCAAGAGCGCCGTCAGGTTGCCCGCCGAGCCGCCCGAGGTGAAGACCCCCGCGGCGGCAGCGACCGGCAGGCCGAACTGCGCGGCGAAGAAGCTGCTCAGGCTGCGCTCCATCGCCACCGAAACCGGCCCCATCTCGAAGACCGCCATGCCGTTATTGAGCAGCGCCGAGACGAGCTCGCACAAAGCGCTCACCGGCAGCGGCGCCGACACCTGGTGGCCGATGTAGCGCGGGTGGTGCAGGTGGTTGGACTCGGCGAGGATGCGCGGCAAGAGCGCGAGCAGCCCCGGCCCCGGTCCGGCGGCGAACTGCGCCGGCCAGCGCCCGAGGAGCTCGTCCGGTTCGCCGGCGGGCAGCACCGGCAGCTGCCCGGCCTGGGCCCGCGTCAGGTAGTCGGCCAGCTGGTCGACCAGCGCGTGCCCGAGGGCGCGAAACGACTCCGGCGAGTAGGCGCTGCGCAGGGCGGCGTCCGCTTCCCCCGGGAGCGCCGCCGGGTCCGCCGGCGGGCCGAGCGCCCCGACTGTATCGGCTGAGGTAGGGGTCGACATGGGGGCAGGATAACGGCTCCGCGGTGGGCGCGCGCGGTTTACTGAAACATGAACGGATCGGTGCTCTTCTGGCCGCTTTTCACCATCGCGCTCTTCTGGATCACCCCGCACGACGAGCGATAGACATTGATCGAGCCCAGCGCGGCGACGATCTGCGTCGGCGTGACCGAGATGATCTGGGCCTGGGTCGCCGCGCTCTTGACCTGCTCGATCTGATAGCTCATGCAGCCGTCGGAGACGGTCAAGGTGGCGTCGGGCTTGAAGCCCCAGCCGTTGACGATCACCAGCGAGATCTCGGCCCCGTTGCTGGAGCTGACATCGCGCTGGAGCGACAGGTTGGTGATGACGAAGCGCGAGGTCACGCACACGCTCTGGTCCACCGTCCCGTGCAGGAACGAGATCGACAGGGTGTCCGGAGCGACGAGCGCCGCCGGCTCGATGATGACCTCGGTGACGACGTTGGACAGGCAGCCCTTGCTGTTTACGCCGGCGACTCCGACGAGCGCCGCGCGGCGGTTCGCCTTCTGGTCGCTCGGGTAGTCCACCCCGAAGGTGTAGGCGCGGTTGTTCTCGGTGCAGCTCGAGTCGTTGGCGGTGCACGGCGGGAGGGTAAACTGGCTGAAGTCGCTCGGCGGCTGCTCTTCGACGAGCTGGCTGTAGCCGCTGCTGAAGATGCCGGGCTGGGACGGCGGGTTGCCGAGCCACAGGCTGGCCAGCAGCGCCTCGGTGTCGCGGCCGATGTCGGTGACCTCGACCTTGAACTGCGGCCGCGGCTGGCAGGCGCAAAGGGCCAGGGCCAGCCCCAGTCCAGTCAGCCAGCGCCTCTTGGGCAAACAACGCATGGAGCCTGCCTCCTTCTGGGCCCGGTCAGGGAGCGGTCAGGGAGCGGTGAACCTGATGGTCCCGCCGCTGGTCACGTAGGTCGCGCTGGTCAGGCCCAGGCCGAGCCCGACGATTACCACCACCGCGGCGGCGCCGCCGACGATCCCCCAGAACCACGGGCGGCTGTAGATCTTCTTCTGCTTGGCCTTCTCGGCGGCCAGGGCGCGCTGCGCCTCCTCGGTCTGGCGCTGCTGCACCATCAGGTTCTGGCGCACCCGCTCGGCCTCCGCCTGCTTGTCGACCAGGCTGAGCTCGATCTGGCTCGTGCGCTCCTGCTGCTCGACGAGGACCCCCAGGGTGTTCTCGTAGCCGCGGGCCTCCGAGGCCAGCGGGTGCTCGGGGGCCGCCTCGACGAAGCGCTTGTAGGCGGCGATGGCGTCGCTGTAGCGGCCGGCCTTGCGGAAGGTCTGGCCGACGTTGAAAAGGAAGATCGGGCGCGGCTCGCGCTGGTAGGCGAGCTGCAGGGCGTCGCCGGCCTCCGAGAAGCGCTGCTGCTTGAACAGCTGGGCCGCGTACTCGGCGATCTGCTCCGCCTTGGCCCCGGCGGGGGGCGGCTCGAGCGGTCCGCTCGCCGGGGGCTTCGTTGCCGCCGC
>DAOMZC010001192.1:0-2272 GCA_035437965.1 Pseudomonadota bacterium | reverse complement strand
GAGCACAACGAACGCCGCGAGCACAACGAACGCCGCGAGCACAACGAACGCCGCGAGCACAACGAACGCCGCGCCTGCCGCGCCTGCCGCGAGCGTCGCGAGCGTCGCGAGCGTCGCGAGCGCACCGAACGCTGCAGGGGACGCCAGCAGTGCGAAGGTCGCGCCTGCGACGAACGCCGCAGTCGCTGCGACCCCGCGCCCTGCGGCCTCACCCGCTCCGAAGGCGGCGGAAGCCAAGAAGTCACGCGGGCGGCTGATCCTCCGTCGCGAGACCAAGCACCGCGGCGGCAAGACCGTGGTCATCGTGTCCGGCTTCGCGCAGCTGCCCGGCATCTCCGACCGCGAGCTCGAGGAGCTGCTGCAGCTGCTCAAGCAGCGGCTCGGCTGCGGCGGCGCGGTGCTCGCGCGTGAGCTGCTGCTGCAAGGCGACCGCCCGGCGCAGCTCGCCGCGCTGCTGCGGGACCAGGGCTTCCGGGTCGACGGGGTGACCAGCTAGACGAAAGAGCCGGACCATCGCCGCCCAGCGCGCCGTCATCGGCGAGCTGTCGATACAGCTCATTTCGATAAGTGATCAGATCCTGCTAAAGCTCGCGGAAGAACGCGGCGATGCGGCGGATGCCTTCGCGCAGGAGCTCGGGCGCGGCGACAAAGGAGAGGCGCAGGAAGCCGTCGGTGCCGAAGACCGAGCTCGGGATGGTGACGACGTTGTGGCGGTCCATCAGCTGCAGCGCCGCCGCCATCGGGTCGCGGGCCCACCGCTCGGGCACCGGCAGCAAGCAGTAGAACGAGCCCTCGGGGGGGACGTAGGCCAGGCCCTCGGCCGCGAGGGCGGCGACGAGCGCCGCGTGCTGCGCCCGGTAGTGGTCGCGGTGGGCGGCGAGCAGCTCCGGTGCCTTGAAGATCTCGATCGCGGCGCGCTGGGCAATCGTGTCGGCGCACGAGGCGACCAGCTGGTGCGCCTTGAGCAGCGTCGGCGACAGCTCGCTGGGCGCCATCAGCCAGCCGAGGCGCAGGCCGGTGAGGGCGCAGCTCTTGGACAGGCTCCCGGCGACCAGCGTGTGGCGGTAGAAGCTCGCCGGCGAGGCCGGGCGCTCGGGTCCGAAGTAAAGCTCCGAGTAGACCTCGTCCGACAGCAGGTAGACCGGCTCGGGCAGCGCCTCGAGGCCGGCGGTCAGCCGCCGCAGCTCGTCCTGGGGCCACACCCGCCCCGTGGGGTTGCACGGCGAGGCCAGCGCGATGAGGCGGGTGCGCGGTCCCACCGCGGCCAGCACCCGCTCGGCATCGGGCGCAAAGCCGGTCTCGGGATCGAGCCCTACCTCGCGCACCGGCACGCCGAGCATGTGACAGAGCTTCTGGTAGGCCGGGAAGGTCGGGGTGACCACCAGCACCTCGTCCTTTTCCGGGTCGAGCACCCCCTTCACGGCCAGGTACAGCGCCTCCTGCGAGCCGATGGTGACGCACACGGTGCCGGGCTCGGACAGATAGGGGTACTGGAAGTGGCGGGCGATTGCCGAGCGCAGCTCTAAAAACCCGGCGTTGGGCGAGTACGGGCAGCCGTGCTCCTCGACCCAGGCGACGGCGCGGACCAGCGGATAAAGCTCCGGCTTGAGCACCGGCTGCCCCATGCCGAGGTCGATCGCCCCTTCCTTCTTGCGGTCGTTGAGCGCGCGAATCACCGAGGGCGAGATAGACACGAGGTTCGGGTTCATTCCTGTTTACTCAAGCAGCGCGCGCAGCGCCTTGTAGCTCTGGGTCAGCGCCGGGATGGCGACCGACTCGTTTGCCTGGTGGGCCTGGGCGGTGTCACCAGGGCCAAAGTTTACCGCAGCGAGGCCGAGCGCGGTGAGCCGCGCAACATCGGTCCACGCCTGCTTGGCCTCGACGGCGAGCGCGGACTTTTGGAGCCAGGCGGCGAGCAGCGGGTGGCCCAGCTGCACGCTGCCGGCCGGGGCGGCGTCCACAAGCTCCAGCGGGTAGTCGGGGCCGACGAGCTCGCGCAGCTCGGCCTCGGCGGCCTGGGGGGTCTTGCCGGGGGCGAAGCGGTAGTTCAGGTTGAGGAGGAAGCGGTCGGGGACCACGTTGCGCGAGTTCTCGGTGCGGGCCTGGGTCGCGGTCAGGACCTCGTAGAAGCGCAGGCCGTCGACCACGACCTCGCGCCGGCCGAGCGCGGCGAGGCGGGTGAGCAGCGGCAGGGCGGCGTAGATGGCGTTCTGGCCCGGCCACGGGCGGGCGCTGTGGGCGCGGCGACCCGGCACGGTCACTGTCGCCTGCA
>DAOMZC010001191.1:0-2272 GCA_035437965.1 Pseudomonadota bacterium | reverse complement strand
TGCTCCTTTTATGGGCGTATGACGAGCAGCTGTTCGGCGTGCACGGCTGGTTTACCACCGCGGTGCTGTTCCTGTCTCTTGCCGCATCGCTGTTCTGTATGTGGCGGCTGCACCAGCAGACCGGCTGGGGACCGGCGGTGCGCTACGCGGTGGGCGCGATGATCGTCGTCTGGACGCCCATCGAGATCGCCGGCAAGTGGGGGCTGTTCCGCGAGCCGTGGCTGCTGCTGCGACCGTCGACGCTCCTCCTCTTTTTCGGTGGGCTGGGTGTGGGCACCTTCTGGCTGTGGCGGGCGCAGCGCCGGGTGCTGGCGAAGCCGTCCAGTCGGCTTGACAGTATGGAAGCGACGCCGCCCGCGCGTCGGGCGGTGCCGGGGACAGAGGTCTTCGCGCTGGACTATTGGGGTCGTCGGCTCGCCCCGGTGAGCGAAAAAGGGACGCTGCGGGCGCTCGCCCAGCGCCGCGATCCGCCCGCCTTCCCGCGGCGGGCACGGGCCGGCGGCTAGCGCGACGGTCGCGGATGAGCCCTGCCGGCGGCGCGACGCTCAGCGTCGAAATAGAACAAAAGTTCGGGGGCTAATCATGCCTAGGACTAGGGAAGTGCAGACATGACCCAGTTCCCATTCTCGGCGATTGTTGGACAGGACGAGCTGAAGCTGGCGCTGCAGGTGGCGGTCGTCGACCCCAGCATCGGCGGCGTGCTGGTCTTTGGTGACCGCGGGACCGGCAAGTCCACCGCGGTGCGAGCGCTGGCCGCGCTCTTGCCCAAGATGCGGGCGGTCGCCGGCTGTCCCTATCAGTGTGAGCCGGCCGCCGACGGTGCGCAGTGTGTCACGGGCTGCCCGGTGGCTACCGATGCCGCGCGCGCTGTCACCTTCGTGCCGGTGCCGGTTGTCGATCTGCCGCTCGGAGCCACCGAGGATCGCGTGGTCGGGGCGCTCGATCTGGAGGCGGCGCTGACCCGCGGCGAGCGCTCGTTCTCACCGGGGCTGCTGGCTCGCGCCCACCGCGGCTTCCTTTATATAGACGAGGTGAACCTGCTGCCCGACCACCTGGTGGATCTGCTGCTTGATGTGGCGGCCTCGGGAGAGAACGTGGTCGAGCGCGAGGGAATCAGCATCCGCCACCCGGCGCGCTTCGTCCTGATTGGCAGCGGCAACCCGGAGGAGGGCGAGCTGCGGCCGCAGCTGCTCGACAGGTTCGGTCTGTCGCTGGATGTAAAGACCCCGCAAGACCTGCCGACGCGCGTCGAGGTGGTCAAGCGGCGCACCGCCTTTGAGCTGGATCCGCGCGGCTTCACTGAGCAGTTCGCGCCGCGTGAGGCGGCGCTGACCGCGCGGCTGCAGGAGGCGCGAGCGCGGCTGCGCCAGGTGGTGGTCCCCGATGCCATCGTCGAGCGCGCCGCCACCCTCTGCCAGTCGCTGGGCACCGATGGACTGCGCGGCGAGCTGACCCTTATCCGGGCCGCTCGCGCGGTGGCCAGCCTGGATGGCGAGACGCAGGTGGGGGACTGGCAGCTCCGGCGGGTGGCGGCGCTCGCGCTGCGCCACCGGCTGCGGCGCAACCCGCTGGATGAGGCGGGGTCGACCGCCCGGGTCGACAAGGCAGTGGCGCAGGTGTTTGCCGCGTGAGCGACTGCGACGCCGCGCCCCCGGCCTGGTCCGACGCCCTGCTGACCGCCGAGCTCCTCGCCATCGCGCCCGGCGTGCTCGGCGGCGTCCTTTTGCGTGCCTGGCCGGGACCGCCTCGCGATCGCTTCTGCGCCTGGCTGCGCGAGCTGCTGCCCGCCGCGGCGCCGCTGCTGCGCCTGCCGCTGCACATCACCCAGGACCGGCTGCTCGGCGGCCTGTCGCTGGCGGCGACGCTGCGGGCGGGGCGGGTGGTGGTAGAGCAAGGTCTCCTTTCGCGCGCTCATGGCGGGATCGTCGTGGCGGCGATGGCCGAGCGGCTGGAGCCGCAGGTCACCGCGCACCTGTGCGCCGCCCTCGACCGCGGCGAGCTGGCGCTGGAGCGTGACGGAATTACCGCTGCGGTTGCGTGCCGCTTGGCGGTGGTCGCTCTCGACGAAGGGCTGGATGACGAGCGGGTGCCGGCGGCGCTGCGCGACCGGCTGGCGCTGCATCTGGACCTCACGGCGCTCGACCCGCGTGAGCCGGGGGCCGCGGCTGCCGATCCGGCCCGGGTCGAGCGGGCGCGGCTGCTCTTACCCCAGGTCGAGCTCGACGATGAGGTCGTCGAGGTGCTGTGCCAAACCGCGGCGGCGCTGGGCATC
>DAOMZC010001190.1:0-2275 GCA_035437965.1 Pseudomonadota bacterium | reverse complement strand
GCGATGCGCCAGCCGACATCCGAGGCGACATCCAGCGCCGGCTCGACTGCGACCAGAACCGCCTCGATGTCCACCAGGCGGTTGCCCTGCGGGCCCGAGCCCGTCGCCTCGCGCACGCCGGTAAGCGCCGCCTCGACGGCCTGCGGGTACTGGCGCTGCAGCGGCGGCGGCCACTCGGACGCCGGCGGCGGGGCGATGCTGCGGACCAGAAGGCCGCTGCCGCGCGGGCGGGCGGTGACGCGCACCACGGCCTTGCCGAACAGCGCCTCGTCCTCGGTGGCGCGCTCGAAGATGTGCTCGGCCTCGCCGGTGCCGGTGACGGTCTCGCGGTAGACGACCTGCGGGCGGCCGGTGCGCGCCACGACGTTGTACTCGCGCTCCAGGCGGTCGCGGATGATCTCCAGGTGCAGCTCGCCCATGCCCGAGATCAGGGTCTGGCCGGTCTCGGCGTCGTCGCGGGCGTGGAAGGTCGGGTCCTCGTCAGCCATCTTGCCGAGCGCCGCCTGCATCTTCTCGGCGTCGATGCTGGTGCTGGCCTCGATCGCCTGCGAGATCACCGGCTGATAGGTGTCGATCGACTCCAGCACGATCGGCGCCCGCGCATCGCAGAGGGTGTCGCCGGTCGCGGTGTCCTTGAGGCCGACCGCCAGGACGATGGTGCCGGCGCCCGCCTGCTCGAGCTTCTCGCGCGAGGCGGCGTGCACCGAGAACAGCCGCGCGACCTTCTCCAGCCGGCCCTGCGGCTTCTTGCTGGCGTCGGACTTGTCGCCGCGATCGCCACGCTCGGCGCGCTCCTTGTCCTTGCCCGCCGGGCCGAGGCGCGGGTTCAGCACGTCGTCGCCGGCGCGCAGGATGCCCGAGTAGATGCGCAGGTAGACCGCCTTGCGACCGTCGACCATGATGACCTTGAAGGCGAGCGCGCACAGCGGCGCCTTGTCGTCCGAGGGACGCTGCTGCGCCTCCCCGGTGCGCGGGTTCGACCCGGTGATTGGCGGCACCTCGGTGGGCGCCGGCAGGTAGTCGACGACCGCGTCGAGCAGCGGCTGGATGCCGCGGTTGCGCAGCGCCGCCCCGTAGAGGACCGGCACCCCCTTGCCGGCCAGCGTCACCCGCCGCAGCGCCTGCTTGAGCGTCGGCCCGTCGACCGGCTCGCCGGCCAGGTACAGCTCGGCCAGGGCGTCGTCGACGTCAGCGACGCGCTCGACGAGCCGCTCGCGCGCCGGGCCGATAATCTCCTCGTCGGCGGCGGTCGGCTCGGTGATCTCGGGGGCGTCGTCCTCCTCGCCGGTGAAGACGATGCGCTTGCGCTCGACCAGGTCGTAGACGCCGACGAAGGTCTCTTCGGCGCCGATCGGCTCCTGGATCGGGATCGGGTAGGCGCTGAGGATCTTCTTTATGCCCTCGATCACGCCGTCGCCGTTGGCGCCGACGCGGTCCATCTTGTTGATGAAGGTGACGCGCGGCACGTGGAACTTGTCGGCCTGGTGCCACACGGTCTCGGTCTGCGGCTCGACGCCGTCCACCGCCGACATGACGACGACCGCGCCGTCGAGGACGCGCAGCGAGCGCTCGACCTCGATGGTGAAGTCGACGTGGCCCGGGGTGTCGATGAGGTGCACCTCGTGGTTGCGCCAGCTGAACGAGGTCGCCGCCGCGGTGATGGTGATGCCGCGCTTGCGCTCCTCGGGCATCCAGTCGAGCTGGGTCTGGCCCTCGTGGACCTCGCCGATCTTGTGGATGCGGCCCGAGTAGAAGAGGAACCGCTCGCTGACCGTGGTCTTGCCGGCGTCGATGTGGGCGATGACGCCGATGTTGCGGACGCGATCGAGCTTCTTCTTGGCGCCGCCGCCGCCGCCGCCGCCGCCGCCGCCACCAGATGAAGTCGAGCCGGTGCCCGTCGCGCCGGCCGTTCCGGTAGCGCTCGCTACCCCGCTTGCACTCGATGAACCGCTAAGACCAGAAGTCGGTCCGGAAGATGTAGTAGACGACATGGGGCGCAGATTATAAGCATCCAGAAAAGAACCGGTGCTAGGATTGCGAGCCCGATGATGGACTGCACGTCGATAAACGGTCTTCAGCGACGGAAACGGCGGAACTTGGCGCGGCCGGCCCGCGGCCCGAGCGGGAGCTTCGGGCTGGCGCTCGCCTCGGCGCTCCTGATCCTTGGTTTTTTTGGCGGGCCTCTGACGCCGGGCGGCGGGGGCCTCGGGCTGCGCGCCGCCTACGGCCAGGATTTCGCGGCGGCGGGGCAGCACTTCGCCAGCGCCCAGGACGC
>DAOMZC010001189.1:0-2276 GCA_035437965.1 Pseudomonadota bacterium | reverse complement strand
CTGGACGTCACCGACCGCCTGCGCCGGGTGCAGCAGCAGCTTAGCGCCCCGCTGCAAGTCAGCCAGTCGGCGTGGCAGCAGACGGTGGGCACGGGGTCGGGGCTGGCCGGCGTGAGCTCGATCGCGCTGCGGCCCCAGCTTAGCGAGCTGCGGCCGCTCGCCGTCGAGTCGCGTCCCGGCCTGCTCGTCGCCTACGTCGAGCTCGTCGGCACTCTCACGCTCGACATCCGCTGACCGGCGGGCCCCCGGGCGCGCTCAGGGCATGCGCAGCAGCTTGCCGAGCTCGGTCACCCGTGGCTCGGGGCGGGCCGGGGCGCGCTCCAGGCGGGCCCGCTCGAACCACTGGACATAGCTGCCGCTGCTGGTCTCGAAGTAGGCGGCGCTCACCGGGTAGCCCAGGGCGGCGAGCGGGTCGGGCAGCTTCTTCCACAGGGTCAGAAAGCCGGTCGGCGCCTCGCCGGTGCCGGCGGGGGAGGGCGTCGCGTCGCAGATGTTGTGGCGGATGCCGCGGCCGCCGTCGGTCGCCGCGCGCTCGATGAGCAGGCAGCCGGAGCGCGCACCCGGCTCCTCGGCGAAGGCCGGCGTCGTGGTCGTGCGCCAGTCGATGCCGAGCTGGGTCAGCCTGTCCACGCCCAGCTTGGCCGGCACCACGTCCAGCGGCCGGTCCAGATCGGGACGCAGCTCGAGCCGGCTGCTCTCCAGCCACTGTCCGCTCAGGCCGCTGCGGGCCTCTGGCGCGGCGAGCGGCCGACCGAACGCCTCGACGCCGCCGCTCTGGGCAAAGTAGCTCCAGGCGCGACCGCACAGCTCATGCGCCCGCGTGCGCGCCGGCGCGCCGAGCGCCACCGAGAAATCCTGACAGCCCCAGTCGCGCACCGCCACCCGCCCGTTGAAGACATCAGGTCCGGGAGTGAGCTCGGCGCTCGGACGCTGCCAGCGCGAATTTACGAGGTCCTCAATCGTTGCGAAGCTGTATCCGGCGGCGCGCAGACCATCGATGACCCCGCCGAGCGCGTCCCGGGTGCACGGGTGTGTATCGTGAAAGAGGATGACCACCCCCTTGCCGGTCGTCACCAGCTTGTCGGTGAGGATGGTCTTTTTGATGCGCTCGACTTTTTCCGCGAAGGTGTAGCTGCTGGCCTTGCCCGGCGGCTGCGGGGTGGCGTTGGTGTACCACTCATCCTTGGCCCAGTCCGCCGAGTCCGAGGAGTCCAGGTTCCACAGGATGCTGAGCCCGCGGTCGGCCAGCGGTCCCCCGACGCTCCGCAACAGACTCCGGTCGGCATCGGTCAGCTTGCTGTCGTCCAGGCGGGTGATGAACGGCGAGCCGTAGGGCGGCCGGATGAGCGTCAGCGGCTGCGCCCGCCCGCCCGCCTTGAGCAGGGCCTGGTTCACCAGGGTCTGGTTGTGATCGAGCTCGGTAGCCAGGTCGGTCGGCGTACTCTTGGCCAGATCGGGGTGATGCATGGTGTGGTTGCCGATGACATGCCCCTCATCGACCATCCGCTTGAGGATGTCCCGGTACTGGACCGGCTGCATCGTCATCGGATCCAGGTAGCTGGCGTCCAGGCCCTGACTCCCCTTGAGTCCGTAAGCGTTGACAAAGAATGTGGCCTTTACTCCCTTTTGCTTGAGGGTGTCCAAAAAGGCCAGCGTGTACTCGCTGGGTCCGTCATCGATCGTCAGGTAGGCGGTGGCGTCGGGAATCGGATCGCGCGGATAGTAGCCGACGGGATGAGCGGCGGAATAGTCCTTGGACGGAATCGGCGGCAGGGGAATCTCCATCGGCGGCGGGTCCGGCATCATCATGACTACCGGCGGCGGCGGCGGCGGGGTGTCTGCAACGACCGGATCGCTCCCGCAGGCGGACAGCGCCGCGACCGCGAGCGCCCCCGGGAAGCGCCGCCGTGCGCTCTTATCCTTCAGTCCGTCAACTCGCGCTATCTGCTTGGTAAAGTGACGACGCATGGGACCCTCCTTGGAAGCGATCGGATGATTGTATGGGACTACTTTGGGAAGCTCTGTACCCGGCTGATTCCTCGGTAGTCCTATGCGGTTTGGCGCGTGCTGGCAAGCCCGAAAGGAGTGTCTGGGCGTCGGCGCGCAGCCGCACCGGACAGTTGAGAACGAGCTCTTCAGGAAACGGACTGATTTTCCAGAGAGGTTCCGCAGACTGCTCAGAAACACACTGTCTCGACGGCGAATCTGGAAGTGTATGGTTCACCGAGATCTGAAACCCGGCAACATCATGCTGGTTCCGGAGGCGGGCGGGACTT
>DAOMZC010001188.1:0-2280 GCA_035437965.1 Pseudomonadota bacterium | reverse complement strand
GCGCAGGCGCTCGCCCGCCTCGCCGGGTGCACCCGCGTCATCTGCACCACCGTCGGCCCGTACCTGCGGCACGGCAAGAAGCTGGTCGCCGCCTGCGCCGCCGCCGGCACCCACTACTGCGATCTGACCGGCGAGGTGCCGTTCATCCGCTGGGCGATCGACGAGCACGACGCCCGCGCCCGCGCCTCGGGGGCGCGCATCGTGCCGACGTGCGGCTTTGACTCGCTGCCGTCCGATCTCGGGGTGTTCCTGCTGAACGAGCACCTGCAGGCGCGCGGCAGCCGCCTGCGCTCGGCGACGCTGTCGATCGAGAAGATCCGCGGCGGCTTCAGCGGCGGCACGATCGCCTCCATGCTCGACCTCATGGACGGCGCCGCGTCCGACCGCGAGCTCGCCCGCCTGCTGCGCGACCCCTACGCGCTGCTCCCCGATCGCAACCAGAACCGCGGCTCCGACCGCGATCAGCTGGGCGTGCGCTGGGACGACGAGCTTGGCCGCTGGACGGCGCCGTTCGTGATGGCGGCGATCAACACCCGCGTCGTGCGCCGCACCAACGCCCTGCTCGGCTTCCCCTACGGCAAGGACTTCCACTACTCCGAGGTGATGAGCTTCCCCCGCGGGCCGCGGGGCCTTTTCACCGCGGCCGGACTCACCGCCGGCTTCCTCGGCTTCTTCGGGCTGGCGAGCAACCAGACCACCCGCGCCCTCATAGCCAAGCGGCTGCCGGCCCCCGGCGAGGGCCCGAGCCCCGCCGCCCGCGCGCGCGGCTGCTTCTTCGGCCGGGTCGTCGGCAAGGGCGCCCCCGATGCCAGCGGCGCCACCCCGACGGCGCAGGTCCAGATCGAGTTCCACGGCGATCCCGGCTACGGCGAGACCGCCAAGATGCTCGCCGAGGCGGCCCTGTGCCTGTGCCTGGACGACCTCCCGCCGTCGAGCGGCGTCCTCACCCCCGCCGCCTGCATGGGCAAGGAGCTCGTCGCCCGGCTGCGCGCCCGCGATCAGCGGTGGTCGGTCAGCGACTCCGCGGCCCCCGCCGCCTAACCTAGCGGCACTGCGCGCAGACGGTGCTGGACTCGACGCAGGTGCGCTCGGCGCGCTGGCAGCTGGCGGCGATCGCGTTGTCGGCGAGGTCGAGCGAGATCTGGCAGATGCGGCGGCTGGCGGTGCAGATCTCCTGGGCGGCCCGGCAGACGCCGTCGCAGCGGGTGACCGGGCCGGCGCCCGCCGCCATGGGGCTCGGCGCGCTGTCGGCCGCGGGCGCGCTCGCCGCCGGGTGATCGCCGCCGCGCAGGCGGGCCTTGTTGTCGGTGATGGTCTTTTCCAGCTCGGCAATCTCGGTGTGGGAGGACGACGCGGCCGGGGTCGCGGCGGGCGCGACGAGGGCTTGCCGCTTGGCGCAGCCAGCGCCGAGGGCGACTACGAGCGAGAGCAAGAGTCCGGCGACCGGCGCCGGCGACCTCCCGCGCCGCGAGCGCGCCGCCGGCCCGGCAGCTCCAGGAGCGACGGGCGACGGGACAAGACCAGCTGGCGCAGCCAACATGACAGAAGACATCGGGACCCCTACTTATCGCGAGCGGGCTCGCGGGTGTTAAACAATGCACGCTGCAGGCGCCGGTCGATCTCGATGACGCGCTCCAGGGCCTGCGCCTCCTTCTTGCGCGCCTCCTTCTGCGCCTCTTTGTCGGTGAGGCGGCGGGCGCGGGCGGCGTAGACATCGGCGGTGATGTTCTCCAGGTGCGAGCGGAAGAAGCTGTCGCGGGTGGCGACCCGGCGCCCGGCATCCAGCTCGGCCAGCGCCTGCTCCTCGGCCGCCGCCCCGCCGCGCGACAGGAGGAGCCGCGCCAGCCGGGCGTGGGCGTCGATGAGCACGTCCTCGGTCTCGGGGGCGCTGGCGGGGAAGCGGATGCTCAGGACCTCGCGCACCGTGGCGATCGCCCCGTCGACATCGCCGTCGGCGAGCTTGAGATCGGCGTAGCGCTGCAGGGCCCGCGCCTCGCTGAGCATGAGCAGGATCACCTCGTCGGACTTGCCGGGCTCGTCGCCGTGACAGCCGGAGCCGGCGACGACGCCCAGCAGCAGGGCGAGCGCCAGGGCGCCCGGCCGGCTCATCGCCGGACCTCGGGCGCCGCGGCCAGCATCAGCGACGACGGGTAGACTCGGCTCGCGAGGACCGCGCCGCCGCGGCGCAGGGGGGCGGCGCGCAGCTGCTGCAGCCGCTCCTGCATCATCAGCTCGAGGCGCTGGGCCGGCACTGGCGGCGCGCGGGCAAGATCGATCAGG
>DAOMZC010001187.1:0-2284 GCA_035437965.1 Pseudomonadota bacterium | reverse complement strand
GAAGCCTGGGGCGGCGAGGTGCGCAAGCGTTCGCAAGTAGGGCCTGTGGAGTACGCTGATACCAATGGTGGCCCCGCGCAGCGGGCGATGGCGGCCTATGATCGATGGTTCGGCGCGGGACCGGAGTGTGCGATGCTGCGGCTGCTGGGATTGTTCGATCGGCCGGCACCGGGCGCGGCGCTCCAGACGTTGCGAGCGGCACCGGAGATACCCGGACTCAACGACGAGCTGAGGACGCTGACGGGGACTGCATGGAACCAGCTGATTGCGCGGCTGCGCCGGGCCGGTCTGGTGGAAGCGGCGAACGCGACCGACCCCAGGGGCGTGGATGCCCATCCGCTGATCCGGGAACATTTCGGCGAGGTGCTACGTAAGGAAAACGAAACGGCCTGGCGCGAAGGGCACCGGCGGCTGTATGAGTGGTACGCAGCGTCCACGAAGGACCTGCCGGACACGGCGGAGGAACTGGCCCCCTTGTACGCGGCGGTGCTGCATGGCGGCCGGGCCGGGCGGCATCAGGACGCGCTCGACCAGGTGTTCTGGCGGCGCATCCGACGGTTTAATGAGCACTACTCGATCAAGAAGCTCGGCTCGTTTGGAGCGGACCTGTCGGCGCTATCGAGCTTCTTCGTGGAGCCGTGGAGTCAGCCGGTGCCGGCGCTGCGCGAAGCCGATCGCGCCTTCGTGCTAAACGCGGTCGGTTTTGCCCTCCGCGCGCTGGGCCGGCTGGAGGAGGCGGTCGGGCCCCTGCGGGCCAGCTTGGCGGCGGCCTTGGACCAAGCGGACTGGGAGAACGCTGCCGCTGCCGCCTCAAACTTGAGCGAATTGCAACTTACGCTGGGCCAGCTGAAAGAGGCGACTGACTCTGCCCGGCAAGCCGTCGAACTGGCTGACCAGAGCGGCGATGTATTTCAGCGACTACACGATCGAACCACTCTGGCCGATGCGCTGCACCAGGGAGGACGGCCAGAGGAAGCCGGGCCGCTCTTTGTCGAGGCCGAAGCAATGCAGCGAGAGCGGCAACCCGAACGCCCACTTCTCAACAGCGTGCGAGGGTACAAATACTGCGATCTGCTCCTGATGAATGGTGAAACCGACGAGGTGCTGCGGCGGGCGGAGCAAACCCTGGAATGGGTGCAATCAGAAGTATCGCCGCTCTCCATGGGACTCGACCACCTCTCCCTCGGCCGTGCCCACATCATCCGCCTTGCCGCCGGCCAAAAGGCCGCATCAGCCCCCGCATCTCATCACCTCAACCAAGCTGTGTCCCGCCTGCGCGAGTCGGGGACACAACACAACCTGCCACGCAGCTTGATCCACCGTGCCGCCTTCTTCCGCATCGTCCGCGACTTCCCAGCTGCCACGTGCGACCTGGACGAAGCCCTGCGCATTGCGACCCGTGGTCGCATGCTCTTGCTGGAGGCCGATGCCCACCTCGAACACGCCCGCCTCCTGCTCGCCCAAAAATTTGATAAAGACGCTCGCGCCGCACTGGATCGTGCGCAGGCCCTTATCATCCAGACCGGCTACGTTCGCTGCGCTCCGGAAGCAGTCGCAGTTGCCAAGCAGCTTGGCGGGAAATAGCTGGCCTCGGTCCCCTAATGCTCCCCGCAGGAGGGAGTCATGCCGTGGGTCTTCCCGACCCGACTAGCGAAGTCACTCCCGCCACCGCCGCGGGCAGCACGAACAGGCCGAGCACCGGCACGCCCAGCAGCAGCACCGCCAGTGCGCCAAAACCCAGGGCGGCAGCCACGTGGGTCCGCAGCCACAGGAGCCGATCGCTCAAAGACATGCCCATGCCGCTAAAAGCGGGATCGCCAAGATCGAAGGTAAGGAGCAACGCCAGCAGTATCCCCTTAAGGGGCAGCGTCACGGGTGTTACAAACGGGACCAATACTCCCAGCAGAGTCAGAATCCCTACTCCAAATAGACCGGCTAGCCACGTAAGCGCTGTAGCCGCCAAGCTCCGGGTAAAGCCGCGGAGACCTTGCTCCGCGGGTGCAGGCAGTCCAAGATGAACCCGCATCGCTGCGGCAATACGCTCCAGCGTCGGCCCGCTGAGTGGCACGGCCAGCGAGGTGCCCAAGAGCATCCCCAGCGCCGCTGCGAGGAGGGAAAGCAGCAGAGCCAACAGGAAGGTGAGGATACCTTCGACATTAAGCCCTGCATGCGGCGCCAGCAGGTTATAGGTGTAATGGTAGCCCAAGTACAGACCGGCACCGCCGCCCGCCGTCCCGAGCCCCAGCGTCAGCAGAGCTGGCAGGGCTGCCAGCGGCCACAGGTC
>DAOMZC010001186.1:0-2287 GCA_035437965.1 Pseudomonadota bacterium | reverse complement strand
CGCGGTGCTGCCGCTGCTCATCGGGCTGTACGGGCTCGCGCTTGGGCTGCTGCTGGTTCAGGCGGGGCGCCGGCGCCAGCGGGCCGCGCGCGAGCATGACGCGCAGGTCCAGGCCACCGTGCGCCGGCTGCAGAAAGAGCTGGCGGCCGCCGGCAGCCAGGCCGCGCGCGATGCCGCGCCCAAGCTGTGCGAGGCGCTGCGGACGCTGCGCAAGGAGCTCGCCCTGCCGCCCTCCGAAGGCAGCACGCTGCTCGAGCGCCTGGAGACCGAGTCCTACAGCCCGAGCGCCAGCGACAAGCCGCTGGCGCCGGCGCTGCGCGAGCAGGTGGAGCAGCTGGTGGCGGACCTGCTCGGCCAGGCCAAGCGCCGCTCGGGCGGGAGCCCCGGCAAGGGCGGCGCGGCGGCTCTCGTGCTCTGCTTCTGCGTCGGCGGCGCGGCGGCGGTAAGCGCCCAGGACGGCGCGGCGCAGCAGAAGCTGCAGCGCGCCCGCGCCGGCTATCAGGAGTCGCTGGCGCAGACCGATCGCGACAAGCGGCGCACCGGCTTCGCCCAGGCCGAGGAGCTCCTGCGCGAGCTCCAGGCCGCCTATCCCGACCGCCCGCAGCTGCTCGCCGACTGGGGAAACGCGGCGCTGCTCGCGCAGGAGCCGGGGCGCGCCATCCTCGCCTACCGGCGCGCCCTGCGGCTCGATCCGACGCTGGGGCGGGCGCGGCGCAACCTGTCGTTCCTGCGCGAGCACCTGCCCGACTGGCTGCCGCGGCCGCGCGCCGGCGGCACGGTGGACTCGCTGCTGTTCTGGCAGCAGCTGCTCCCGGCGCCGTATCAGCACGTGGTGCTGGCGGTCGCGGTCCTCCTTGGGGTGGCCCTGCTGACCCTGGGCTCCGGGCGGCGCCGGCGGCTCCTGCGCCCGCTGGCGATCTTGCCGGCACTGCTGGCGCTGGCCATGGCGCTGTCGCTGCTGAGCGAGCGGGACAACCCGCGCGACGCGGTGCTGGTCGTCTCGGGAGTGACCCTGCGCTCCGCCGACAGCATTGGTGCGCCGCCCGCCCTGGGCCACCCGCTGCCCGCCGGCACCGAGGTCACCGTGGGCGAGGTCCGCGGCGAGTGGGCCCGGGTCACTCTCGCCGATGGGCAGACCGGCTGGCTCACCAGCAGCGCCCTGGGCCCGCTGGTCCCGCTCGAGCCGGGCCTCAGCGGCTGAAGAACGTCCGCAGCGTCGGGGAAGCCAGCGTCGCCGCCAGCCCGTCGAGCCGGTCGAGGTCGAGCGGGTAGTCGGTGCCGTCGAGGGTGACGGTGCGGATGCCCGGGTGCATGGTCTCCAGCTCGCGGAGCATGTGCTCGCGCAGCAGCACCGCGCGGGTCGCCCCGGCGGCCCGGCGCAGCTCGTCCAGGCGGTCGAGCGCCTGGCGGATGGTCTCGCGCAGCACCGCCTTGTCCCACGGCTTGGTGAGGTAGCGGTACACCTCGCCCTCGTTTATCGCCCGCAGCGCCGAGTCGAGCGACGCCCCCCCGGTCAGCAGCATGCGCACCACGTCGGGGTAGCTGTGGCGGACGCGGGCGACGAGCTCGATGCCGGTCATCCCCGGCATGTCGATGTCCGAGATGAGCACATCGATGCCGCCGCCTTCGATCATGGACAGCGCCTCGAGCGGCGAGGTGGTGCTGAGGATGCGGTAGTCCTGATCGCGCAGGATGCGCCGCAGGGAGTCCAGGACCTCGGGCTCATCATCGACGATCAGCACCGTATGACGTGAGATCTTCATAGGGGCAGCCACCTCCGCCAGTCGCTGCGCGACACCGCGCGGCTGGCTCGTTCGAGGTCCTTGAGCAGCTCGTCGGCGCTCTGGTAGCGCTCCTCGGGACGCTTGGCCATGGCGCGCAGGACCACCCGCTCGATCACCGCGGGGAAGGGCCCCCCCGGACCCCTTAGCGGCGGCGTCGGCGCGCTGATCTGCTGCTCCAGAACCTCACCCAGGGTCTTGCCATCGAAAGGCACCGCGCCGGTCAGCATCTCGAAAAGGACGCAGCCAAGGGAGTACAGATCGCTGCGGAAATCGGAGTCGACGCCGCGCGCCTGCTCCGGCGACATGTACCAGGCGGTGCCGATGATGCCGTCGCTGGAGACGCTGTTGTCGCTGGCGGCGATCCGTCCTTCAAGGACCTTGGCGACCCCGAAGTCACCGATCTTTACGTGGTCTTCGTGACCGATGAAGATGTTCGCCGGCTTCAGATCGCGGTGACCGGTTCGGACTGGAAGCGGCGACGCAGCGCTGGTTCTTCGTCGGAG
>DAOMZC010001185.1:0-2287 GCA_035437965.1 Pseudomonadota bacterium | reverse complement strand
CGGTCGTCCTGGATGCCGATGTAGTTCTTCATCGAGAACGTCACCGTCGTCCACGGGTGGGCCTTGAACTTCGGCATGTTGACGAAGAAGTCGGCCTTGGCGATAGGCTCGGGCGTGAAGACGTAGTCGCGCAGCCGCTCTTTGTGGGTGTAGCGGATCTCGACCTGCGGCACCTCGTCGAACAGGTAGCGCTTTACCTGCGGCAGCTGCTTGAGCATCGCGTCGTAGCCCGACTCCGAGAAGGCGATGCGCGACGGCACGGTGATGCCGCAGCGCTCGCCCACCGCGAGCTCCTGCAGCGGCGCGGCGGCGCGGTCCTGCAGCGCCTGCAGCATGCCCAGCGCGAACTCCGGGCGGGTGTAGGCGTTGGGGAACAGCGGGCCGGCGGCGACGATGTTGGGCTTTACCAGGGTCCGCCCGTGCGGTCGCAGCCCGAGCTCTGCCATGCCGTCGCGGAGGATGGCGCGGATCGCCTCGGAGTCGTACTCAGCCAAGTGGCGGATGATTACGGAGGGCTGGTCGGTGATCTTCATTTTTCGCAGCATCCTTGAAAATCGCTGGTCGGGCAACATACCGCAAAGCTGGGCGCCCGGCCCTTGCAGGCCCTGGCCGGGTGGCCGGCCCCCCTCGAAAAGATTCTGCGATTCCGCTATTGTGGAAGGCGCTGCGCAGCCGCGCGCGGGGGTGCTTGCCGACCGGGCGCGGCTCCGGTGTAGAGCATGGCCGACCCGACCGCTTCAGACCCTGCTTGTCCAGTGAGCTCCGCGGCGGACCGGCCGCCCTGGCTGGACGCGCTGCGCGCCGCCGCGCCGGACGTGCGCTGGCTCCCCGCCGAGCCGCTGCTCGGCTGTCGCGACCGGCCGGGCGTGCGGCTCGTTGGTGAGGTCGCGCTGGCTCCCGATATGCCGCCGGCGCAGCTCCTCTTCGATCCCCAGGCGCCGACCAGGCTCCTGGTCCGCCTTGGGCCCGAGCAGCCCGGGCCGCTGTGGATCGCCGCCGGCTGCAGCACCGAGTCGCTGGCCGCGGCGCTTTCCCCCTATCGCCCGCGCAAGGTGCCGTCCCGGCTGCAGCTGCCGCCGGCGCAGCGCCGCTTTGTCGGCCACACCGAGTCGCTCGGCCAGAGCTTCGCCGAGCTCGTGGCCCGGCTTGCCGCGCACCCCGCCCTGGAGCCGACAGGCTGGGGCAGCGCCTACCCGGACGATCCGTGGCCGCGCCCGCTATCAGCCGACCTGCCGGCTTCTACGCGGGCCCTGCTCCAGCAGCGCTTCACGGCGCAGTCTCCCGACCCGCCGCGCAGCATGACCTTCGTCACCCGTTGGTCGCGGAGCCTGGTGACGCTTGAGGACCACGCGGGGGCACTGGTACTGGCCATCGCCCACGCCCCCCTGGCCGCGGCCGTCCCGCCCGGGGAGCCGGGGCGGGCCAGGCCCTCTGTCACGGCGCCGCACGAGCCGCACGAGCCGCACGGGCCGCACGAGCCGCACGAGCCGCATGAGCCGCATGAGCCGCACGAGCCGCACGAGCTGTCGGCCGACGCGCGCTGGGCGGTGCTCGGGCTACCCTCCGCTTCGGCTGAGGCGCTGCAGAGGCGCCTGCAAGAGCTGCTCCCCGGGCCGCTCCCCCCGGGTCCGCCCTTCTCGGTCCAGGCAGCGGCGGCGGACGACCGGGTGACGGCGGGTGATCGGGTGACAGCGCTGCTTGGCCTGGCAGCCATCTTCTCTGGTGATCCGCGCCTGGCCGAGACGCTGCGCTCCGTCGCCAGGGCTGCCACCAGCGACTGGCCGCTCCGCGCCGCCGTCATCGCCGTGGCACAGCGCCAAGGCCATGTGCTCCTGCTCCACGAGCTATACGCGAGCGAGACCGACCCCGAGCTCCGCGCCGAGCTGCACGCGCTGACCGGGAGTGCGCTCGAAGGCAGCCCGCCGCGGCTTACCGGCGCCGAAGGAGGCGAGCGGGAGGCCTTGGGGGCGGACGCGAGCGAGGAAGGTCCCGGCTCTGAGGAGGTGGCGGATCCGGTGGCGCTTCAGGGGCGGGCGGAAGCGGCGGTTCGCAGCGGCAACCTGGAGGCGGCGACCCGGCTGCTCGATCGTGCGCTGGAGCTCGATCCGCTCGACAGCTGGGCGTACCTGGCGCGGGCGCGGGTCGGCGCGGCGGCCGGGCGGGGGTGGGCGGCGCTGATTGACGTGACGACGGCGCTCGCCCTGGCGCGCCGGCAGGGGCTCCGGCTGCAGGAGATGCAGGCGCTGCAGACTGCCCTTTGCGCCCAGCTCACCGCCGAGCCGGTGCC
>DAOMZC010001184.1:0-2289 GCA_035437965.1 Pseudomonadota bacterium | reverse complement strand
AGTTTGTCAGCGACTCGCAGTCCGACTTCAGACCTGAATTTTCCGTCGGAGATATTTGGAACCGTTCGCTACGGGGACAGAGCGGGGACAGAAATTTTTTCGATCAGCGGCAGTTTCCGTTTATGCACTCCTGGTTGATGCTGCAGCGCGTACCGCAGCCACCGCAGTTGAGGTTGTCGAGAGCGAAGTTGGCGCAGCTCCAGTAGCCGTTCTGGCTGTAGCAGGCGGTGGTGTTCGCCGGGCAGGTGAAGCACTCGCGGTTGCCGCAGTGCTGCTCGCCGGTACATGCGTTGCCGCACGAGCCGCAGTTCTGATCATTTACGTCGAGCTGGACGCAGGCGCCATCGCACGAGCTGTACGACGTGCTGCAGGTGCTGACGCACGCCGCGCCCTGACACACCTGGTCAGCCCCACAGACCCGCCCGCAGCCGCCGCAGTTATTCGGATCGCTCAGGTTGTCCACGCAGCTCGTGCCGCACAGGTTCAGCCCGAGCTTGCAGGTCCCGTTTCCGAGCTCCTGGTTCTGGCCACAGCCGATGAAGGCGCCGCTGAATGCAAAGAACAGGAAAGCCAAGAAGCGAAGTGACGTTTTCATGAGGTCCTCCTGAATGGAAGGGCGAATCTGCCCTTGCTTCAGGTTTGCGGGCACACCCGTAATCCGTCATGGAATCGTCCGCAGCGCTGCATCAATTACAGGAAGCAGGAAGCTGTGCGGCCAGCGGGCGCGGAAGCGGGCCCCGCGGCTGCGCGCTTCTTCCAAGCGACCGCTGTGCAGCAGCGCTTGCACGAGCAGGCTCTCGCGCTCCTCCGCGAGGCGTCCGCGGGGGAACTGCTGCTCATGGCGCAGCAGCACATCGATCGCGTCTCTCTGCTTGCGCGCTACTGCGGTACGCGCGGTCTCGATGAGAGCGCGCTCGCGGGCAAGCTCGGTGTCGTGCTCTGGCTCCGCTGCAGAAGCGCTCTGCGAATCCAAGCTGCGGCGCTCAGCGCGCGCTCCGCTGTGCCGCGAGCTCGGGCTGCTCGGCAGGCCCGGTGCGGCGGCCGGCGGGATGCCCGGGGTCGGCACCACCACGACCACAGGGGACGCGGGCGGCGGCGCATCGAGCATCAGCAGCTTGGGCTGAACCGGAGCGAGCCGCGGATACAAGAGCGTTCCCACGAGCGCGCCGCCCACCAGCAGTCCGAGCACGAACGACCCCAGCGCTGTCGGCCAGCGGCGGCGCGAAGGGGACGGCGGCGTACCCAGCGTAGCGTCCAGGCGATCCAGGATGCGTCCGGTGGCCGCTGCAGACAGACCGGGCCGCGCGGACTCGGTAGCGAGGAGCTCCGCCAGCTCGGGAGGGAGATCGGGAAGCTGCGCATCACTCATGGCGTAAACTCCGGGTCTGGATGCGCTTCACCGCGGCCGCAAACTCGGCCCGCGCCAGCCGCAGGCGGGAGTATCCGGTATTGAGCGGGATGCCCAGGGCCGCGGCGATATCGGGCATCGAGGTTGCGTCGATGTCGTGCAGGACGAACACCGGACGCCGATCTTCAGCCACTGCCTGCAGGGCCGAGAGGACCAGATCGCGCCTCTGCTGCGCCGCGATCTCCTCATCGGCCGCCGGGGCCTGATCCACGGCCTCGATCGCGTCGCCGACCACCTCGTGAGTGTAGCTCTTGCGGCGACGGTGGGCGAGCGCGGTGCGGGCGGCGAAGCCGAACAGCCAGGGCTTCATCGGCCGCGCCGGATCGTAGTCTGACAGGTGCCGATACACGGCCAGTAATACATCGTGTGTCACGTCCTCTACATCCCGCTCACGCACGCCGAGGCGGCGCAGCGAGTTGGCAACATACGAGGCGTGCTCCAGAAACACCGCGCGAAAGGTCGGCGGCAGGCCAGGCCCCGCCGCGGCGGCAGGAGCTGCTGCAGGGCGATCGGTTTCGCGCTTCACTTCCTCTGTTTGCGCGAGCGACCGCCGATCCGTCACGGAAAAAGCACTTGCAAGTTTGCACCGAGCGCTCCTGACAGCGGCGGTGTTGACCATACCTCTGCCCCATTGAGCGACAGGCTGGTGTAGGTCAGCGGGGTGAGCCCGTCCAGGTGCAGCTCGAGCGCGAGCACCTTGTGCAGCGGGATCTCCCCCGCCAGCCGGACGCCCGCCGCGGCATATAGCGTGCTCGCCTGGAACGGCGTTGCCACATCGACGCCGACTCCTTGCAGGACGCCGAGCTCCAGCAGCGCGCAGAAGCCGAACCAGCGCCAGCGCGCGCAGGGAGCAAGGACGCCCAGGATCAGCGTCGCGGCCA
>DAOMZC010001183.1:0-2291 GCA_035437965.1 Pseudomonadota bacterium | reverse complement strand
CGGGCGAGCTGCTGACGACCTTCGGCCAGATCCAGACCGCCGCGCTCGATGCGGCAATCGACACCTGCTGCCGTCGCCACCCGGGCGCTCCGCTGGCCGACGATGGGCTCCTCTTGGCGCTGGCGCGGCTGGCCGCCGACGGCGGGCTTTACGGCGTCCTCCTGCCGGGGGAGGTCGTCGACCTCGGCTCGCTGCCGGGTTACCTGGACGCGGTGCGGCGATTTCTCGATCACCGCGCCGCGCTGCGTGGCTTACCGTAGGCGGAAAGCATGCAGACAAAGCCCGGCGAACGCCGCAACCTGCTCCTGCTCACGATCGATGCGTGGCGGGCCGACTCCGTCGATGAGTACGCGGGAATTCCGCTGACGCCGACGCTGCACGCCCTGCGCGAGCGCACCCTGCGGTTCTCTCACGCTTACGCCACCGCGCCGTGGACCTCGCCCGCGATCATCTCGATCCTCACCGGACAGAGCGCCCTTGAGCACGGCGTCCACTACGAGTGGGACGCCCCCCGCCCCGGTGGCCCGGCGCTGCCGGCGCTGCTCGCCCAAGCCGGCTACCAGACGCCGAACCTGTGCTACCTGAACCGCGTCGGCAACTACCATCACCTCGGCTACGACCCCCAGGCCGCCCCCGGCTACCCCGAGAGCCCCGACGACGACCTCCTGCCGCGCACGCTGCGCGCGCTTGCCGCGGGCCCCGCGCAGCCGTTCTTCCTCTGGTACCACTACAAGTTCGTGCACCTGCCGTACTGGCCGCACGAGCGCTACCGCCGCCTGTTCGGGGTCGACGACGCCGCGGTGCCGGCGCGGGTGCGCGACTCGGTGGGGCGGCTGTTCGTCGTGCCGCGGCAGCAGTATCCGCTTCTCGCCGCGGACCGCGCCGTGGTGCGCGCCCTGTACGCCGGGGCGGTCCGGCAGATGGACGACTTCCTCGGGCGGGTGTTCGCCGTCCTCGAGGCCACCGCCCAGCTGGAGCGGACCACCGTGGTCCTCACCGCCGACCACGGCGAGGAGCTGCTCGAGCACGGCCACGTCGGCCACGCCTCCACCTCGCACCACGCGACGCTGTATGAAGAGGTCCTGCGGGTGCCGCTGCTCTTTATCGACGCGCGCATCCAGGGGCCGCGGACGGTCGCCGCGCGGGTGCAGGGACAGGACCTGTTTCCGACGCTGCTCGGCCTGGGCGGGGCGGCGCTGCGGCAGCCTGCGGGCGGCCCGGCGGTGGACCTCGGCGGGCTGATTGTGGACCCGGCGGCGCCGCTGCCGGCGGGCCTGACCGCCGACCGGGTGCTCGCCTTTCAGAGCGCCCGCATGGGCTACCAGACCCCGGCCAGCCACAGCGCGCAGGTCATCTGGGGTTTCAGCGACGGCCGCCGCAAGTACATCTACGAGCACTATGAGGCGCCGCGCCAGCTGCTCTACGACCTCGCCAGCGACCCCGGCGAGCAGGCGCCGCGCACCCACGGCCCCGAGGTCGCGGCGGCGCACGCCGAGCTCCTCGCCCGGCGCAAGGCCGCTGGGCAGTAAAGCGGGACCGCGAGTAACAGATCCCCGGGCTTTCGGTGTTTAATGGAAGACCTCCGAGGGACGCTTGGCGATCGACGTTGAAAATCTATACACCCGCTACGGACCGATGGTGCTGCGCCGCTGCCGGGCGATGCTGCGCCAGGAAGACGAGGCGGCGGACGCGATGCAGGATGTGTTTGTGCGGCTCCTCGTCGGGCGCTCGCGGCTCGACCCGACGGCCTGCTCAAGCCTGCTCTACCGGGTCGCCACCAACGTCTGCCTGAACCGCCTGCGCAGCCGGCGGCGGCGCCCTGAAGACGCGCAGTCCGAGCTGCTGCTGAACGTGGCGGTGGCCAGCGCGTCCGAGCAGGTGACGGCGGCGCGCGGGCTGCTGGCGCGGCTCCTTGGCGGCGAGCCGGAGTCGAGCGGCGTGATCGCGGTGCTGCACCTTCACGACGGCCTGACCCTGGAAGAGGTCGCAGCCGAGGTCGGGATGTCGGTGTCCGGAGTCCGCAAGCGGCTGCGCCGGCTGCAGGAACAGCTGCAGGTGCTGGAGGCGTCCGGCGCCGCGGCGCGTAACGGAGTAACGAAGGAGACAGGTGATGGAGTCCAACGGACCAGCCGACCGCGCGCCTGAGCTTGTGGTCGAGAAGCTCGCCCTCGGCGAGGCCAGCGCCGAGCAGGCGCAGCGGGCGAGCCCCGCGGACAAGGCCCGCGCCGCCGCGCTGCGCAGCGACAACGCCGAGATCCTGGCCCGCTATCCGGCGCACCAGCAGGCGGTCC
>DAOMZC010001182.1:0-2293 GCA_035437965.1 Pseudomonadota bacterium | reverse complement strand
TAGTGCAGAACGCGCTACCGATTCCTTACGTCGAGCGGAGGGACAGGGGAGGGCGGCGGGAACGCGGCGGGAACGCGGCGGGAACGCGGGCTGCTACCAGACCTTGCACGCCTTGGGCCGGACTAGCGGCGCGCCGGGCTTGCACGAGAAGGCCCGAGCGAACTCCGGCATGTTGGCGACCACGCCGTTTATCCGGTAGATGCCGGGGGAGTGCGGGTTGGTGAGGGCGCGCAGCCGCTTGTCTTCGTCGCGGGTGTTCTCGCAGACCCACTGCGCGAAGCCGACGAAGAAGCGCTGCTCGGGGGTGAGGCCGTCTTTGGTCTGCAGCTTGACGGTCGCCGTGGCCTCGCGCCAGGCCATCCACGCCAGGATGAGGCCCCCCAGATCCGCCACGTCCTCGCCCAGGGTGAGCCGGCTGTTGATCTTGATGTCGTCGACGATCACGTACTGCGCGTACTGATCGGCGATGCAGCTGGTGCGCTGCTCGAACTCCTTGGCGTTGTCCGCCGTCCACCAGTCCTTCAGGTTGCCCTTGGCGTCGAACTGGCGGCCCTCGTCGTCGAAGCCGTGGACGAGCTCGTGGCCGATGGTGGCGCCGGTGTTGCCGTAGTTGGGCGCGTCATCGAGCCGCGGATCGTAAAGCGGCGGCAGCAGCACGCCGGCCGGGAAGTTCATGTCGTTCATCGACGGGTTGTAGTAGGCGTTCACGGTCGGCGGGGTCATCCCCCACTCCTTGCGGTCGACGGGCCTGCCGATCTTGCCGAGCTGGCGGCGGGCCTCGAAGGTCGCGGCGCGCTGGACGTTGCCGGCGAAGTCGCCGCGGCGGATCTCGACCGTGCTGTAGTCGCGCCAGCTGTCGGGATAGCCGATCTTGTTGCGCATCATGTTGAGCTTGGCCAGCGCCTGCGCCTTGGTCGCGGGGCTCATCCAGTCAAGGCCCTGGACGCGCTTGGCCATCGCCTTCTCGATCGCCACCACCATGTCCAGCGTCTTGCCCTTGAGCTCTGACGAGAAGGTCTTGCCGACGAAGACCTGGCCCAGCGCCTCGCCGAGGTCGCGATCGACAAAGCCCACGCAGCGCTTCCACCGCGGCTGCAGCTGTTTGACCCCGCGCAGGTAGCCGCGATAAAAGTCGAAGTCGGCCTGCACGAAGGTCGAGGACAGATAGGGAGCATACAGCGCGGCGAGGTGCCAGCGCAGGTAGGCGCGCCAGTCCTCGAAGCTCTCGGATTTCAGCAGCGCATCGAGCGCCGTGAAGAACGCCGGCTCGGTGACGTTGAGCTCGCGCACCGCGCCGGCGCCGCTCGCCTCCAGGTAGTCGGTCCAGCGGAAGCCCGGGGTCAGCTCCTGCAGCTTGGGCAGCGCCAGCTTGTGATAGACCTTGTAGGGGTCGCGCTTCTCGACGCGGGTGAGCGAGGCGCGGGCGAGCGCGGTCTCCAGCCGCATGACGGTGTCGGCGTCGCGGGCCGCCTGCTGCCGGTTCTCGCCGAGGAGGCCGAGCATGGTGGCGACGTGCTCGACGTACTTCTTGCGCGTCGCGACCGACTTGGCGTCCTCCTTGACGTAGTAGTCGCGATCCGGCAGACCCAGGCCACCGGCCGACGTCCAAGCAATCACCTGCTCGGAGTTGCCGGGGTCCTGGTCGGCGCCGAAGCCAAAGAGCATCGACTGGCTGCCGCCCAGGCGCAGGTGGGCCGAGGCCAGCCAGCGCGGCAGCTCGTCCTTGCTGCGCAGCCCCGCGAGGGTCGCAAGCTCCGCCGCCAGCGGCGCCATGCCGCGCTTTTCGACCGCGGCCTCGTCCATGCACGAGGCAAAAAAGTCGCCGATCTTCTGCTGCACCGGCGACCGCTTGGCATCGGGCCGGCTGGCTTCCTCCAGCAGTCCCCAGAGGAACTGCTGGTTCTCATCGTATAGCTTGCCGTACACAGTCCAGTGGGCCTGGTCGGGCGGAATCGGATTCTGCTTCATCCAGCCGCCGCATGAATACGTGTACAGATCCGTGCATGGATCGACGGTGCGGTCCATGAACGACGGCTCCAGGCTCGGCGTGTAGGGCAGGGAGATGAGGGGCTTTTTGACCGGTGCCACACCATTCCCGGGGGCCCCGGGGTTGGCGTGGGCGCTGCCTGCGCACAGGAGTCCAGCAAGGAGAGCGAGGGTTCGAGTCTGCATGAAGGCGCAGTTCCTTTCGTCGACGGAGTCGCCGCTGCCGGCGAGCTCATGATTGGACCTTGGCAAGGTAATACAAGCGCGGACCATATCGCACCCCGGGGCCGCCGTCACGATCTGCCCA
>DAOMZC010001181.1:0-2294 GCA_035437965.1 Pseudomonadota bacterium | reverse complement strand
AAATAGGCGTGGGCCGACCGGAGCTGCTTTTTTGTCCGCGCCAGCGGGCAAAAAAGTAGCGCAGGGAAGGGGGACCCGCGCCGATGCATACTCCGGCTGCGCCCCTGCAAGAGCATCCCATCACCCCCTCCCCAAGCTAGCCTCAAGCTCCTTGGACTCCTTAACAATCAAGTCCAGCCTCTCCGCAATCGGCTTGAGGTGCAGCTCGCGCCTTTCGACCAGCGCGTAAAACTCCGCGAAGCTGCCGTCGATCTGCTCGTAGATGACGTTCAGCTTGTCGACGAGCTTGAGCTTGATGTCTTTCTCGAACTGCTTCTTGCCCTGCAACAGCCCCTCACGAAACTCGCGCCCGATGCGCCCGCGCTTGAAGATGAGCACTCCCCCCGCCAGCGTCAGCCCCGCCGCCGACAACAGCCCCGCCGTGATGTCCAGCACCACCACGTTGGTCGCCACCGCGATGATCCCGCCCACCACCGCCAGCGCCGTCCCCGACGCCGCCAGCGGCATGATCCCGCCCGGGTTCTCCTCGAGCAGGCGGGTAAACGAGTCGTCCTGCAAGAGCACCGTCACCTTCTTGCGCACGTCCTCCAGCACCTCGACCCGGCGGTCTTCCAGCGCCACGTCGTGCGGCCGGGCGCCGCCGCTGCCGATGCGTTCGATCTCCTCGCGCAGCTCGGTGAGCAGCTTGCGCACGCTCTCGACGAAGCTCTTGGCGCGCTCCTTGGCGATCTCCTCGACGACGGTGCTCACCCGGCCCTTAAAGCGCTGCTGCATGTCGGCGATCCAGCGATCCACCGAGCTGTCGCGCCGCCACAGCGCCCGCACCGACCGCCCGAGCAGCGCCCCGAACGTCAGCCCCTGGGAGAACTCCTCCGCCAGGTCGTTGCACAGCTCCTCGTAGCCGCGCATCACCCCGTCGATGAGGGCCTGGATCTCGCGCCCCGACTGCCGCCCGCTGCGGGCCAGGCGGTCGCGGACCTTGTGCACCGTCGCCTGATCCTGCGCCAGCGCCGCCCGCTGCTCGGCCAGGCTCTCGGCCACCTTCTCAAGCTGGCGCTGCGCCGTGCCGTGGATCGACAGCAGCTTGAGCCGGTAGTGGTTGCCGCCGGTGATGGTGTCGCGGATGAACTCGCGCACCGCGGCAAAGCCGCTGTCGGCAGCGGCCGGGGGACCGGCGAGCTCGCGCTTGGCCGAGGTGACGAAGATCGGCGCCGCGGCGAGCTGCTCCTGCTGCAGCTGCGCCCGCAGCTCGGCCAGGTTGATCTCGATCTCTTCGGGGGTCGCCCGATCCGCCTGCTGCATGACGAGCAGCAGCTGCTTGCGCCACTCCTTCTGGATGAGCCGGAGCAGGCTCCAGGCGGTCTGGGTGTAGGGGTTCGGGGCGTAGAAGACGAAGATGATGAGATCACTATTTGGCAGATAGTGCTCGGTGATCTCTTGATGGTTTTCAATGACGGTATTAGTGCCCGGGGTATCGACGATCGAGATCGTCTTCAAGATATCCACCGGCAGGGTCTTCTGGATCAGGTGGTCGCTGAGGCGGGTCTCGCTGCGCTGGGGTCCGTAATCGAGCTTCTCGATGACGGCGGTGCACGGCCGGGCGTGGACGGCGCAGATGTTCTCGCCCAGCAGGGCGTTGATGAAGCTGCTCTTGCCGGCCTTGACCTCGCCGACGACGACGAAGCGGAACGGCTCGCCGAGGTTCTGCATCTGCGCGAAGACGACCTTGGCGATATCGTCATTGTTCAAGCTGATAACCAGCTCGTGTATCGACTTAAGCAGCTCCCCGAGGCGGCCTTTCTGGGCAGTGAACTTATTATCGATAAGCCGCTCGAGCATGGTTCGCCAAGTATAGGTTGGGCGGCGACGGGTGGCTACAAAGACTTGGCCCGCGGCTATCTGCTTCGGGCTTCATCGGCGCGGGTCCCCCTTCCCGGCGCTACTTTTTTGCCAGCTGCGCTGACAAAAAAGCAGCTCTGGTCGGCCCGCGCCTATCAGCTTCAGGCTCTGGTCGGCCCACGCCTATTTCAGGATTCGGGGGTCTCGCCCTGGCGGCTCAGGCAGTAGCCGACGCCGCGGACGGTCTTTATGTAGCGCGGCTCGCGCGGGCTCGGCTCCAGCTTGCTGCGCAGCTTGGAGATGTGGACGTCGATGCTGCGATCGAAGGTCTCGTACTCTTCGCCTTTGAGGGCGTCCATCAGCTGCTCGCGCGACAGGACGCGGCCGGCGGCGCGCGCCATGGTGGCGAGGAGCTCGAACTCGTAGTGGGTCAGAAGGACCGGCTTGCCATCGAC
>DAOMZC010001180.1:0-2296 GCA_035437965.1 Pseudomonadota bacterium | reverse complement strand
ATCATTCAGTGCGGCAACTGCACCGTCTCGGGTCAGACCTGCGGCGGTGGCGGCGTACCGGGCAAGTGCGGCGCCCCGATGTGCACGCCGCGTACCTGCGCCTCCGCCAACGCCAACTGCGGCGTCATCGGCGACGGCTGCGGTGGCACCCTGAACTGCGGCACCTGCCCGGCGGGTCAGACCTGCGGCGGCCTCGGTCAGCCCAACCAGTGCGGCGCGCTCGGCTAGCGCACCTTCAAGACAGCCCCCAGCCCCTTCCCGCCTGAACGGGGCGCCCACGCGACGGGCGCCCACCCCCTGCTAATCCTGAGCTTCCCAGACACTCCTTCAGTGCATGACTCGCACCGCGAGTTCGCAGAGCGGAAGCTCGCCTTACGGAACTTCCGCAAGTAACTGAGCTGCTTGTCGATTCAGGTGGCGGAGTGTCGAGCGAACGCAAGGCAGAGGGTGCGGATAATCCGCTGTGCGGCAGGGAGCGGCGGCGGTGGGGCTGGCGGTGGCCACACCGCCGGTTGGGAGCAGGCTGCTGGGGCTAGAAGCCGCGGCGGGGACCGCGGTAGGCGTCGCGGTTGTCCTCGCGCAGCTCGCGGACGTCCTCGTGCAGCTCGCGCCGCGACCGGCGCACCTCGACCTCGGCGAGCTGGATGAAGCGCAGCATCGCATCGCGGGCCTGGACCAGGACCGGAACGCTCGGCCCGAAGGTGAAGGCGGCGGAGGCAGCACGCTCAAGCTCGTTGAGGGCGGCGGCCTCCTGGGCCAGCTCGACGCGGTCGCGGTAGGCGTCGCGGCGATCGTCCTGGGCATCGCGGAAGTCCTTGCGAGTGCCATCGCGCCCGAACTCGCGGTTCGACCGCTGCGCCTCACGGAACGACTGCCCGGCCTCGCGCTGCTGCTCGGCGACCTCGGCGCGACCCTGGAACACGAAGCTGCGCAGGGCGTTGCGCACGCCGATGAGGTCCTGCCGCCGCCAGGCATCTTCAAAGCTGGCATGCGTGGCGCGGAAGCGCTGAAGATCACGGACATCATCCTGCAGCTGAGCGGCGCTGCGCCCGACTTCGGCGCGGCCGCGCTCGCGCTCCCAGCGCCGCGGCTGCGCGGACGCGCTGTCCGCAATGAGTAGCGATGACAACAAGCTCACCCCAGCTACGATCTGCTTGTACATGGAACCCTCCGGAACAGTGAGAACATCTTACTTGTATTTGCTAGACGCGCCGGTTCCAAGTTTAGTCACTTGATTTTCTCCGTCGGTGCACGTGCGACGATCACAAGAGCGGCACCTGATGGGCGCCCGTGATGTCGCTGGCGGGGAGATAGCTCGTTGATCCGACCACGATCAAGCGATAGCCGGGGGCGAGCGGGTTTGTGGTCGTGGCGCTGACACGAGCCGTCAGCCGCAGGCCGCGCGTCGCCGGGATCTGGATGAAGTCGATGTAGCTGCCGCGGCGGATCAGGAAGGCGCCGAGCAGCTCCTGGCGGCCGTCGGCGTGCGACTCGGCGATGGTGTGGCCGCGCTCATCCTGCAGCTGCAGATCGAAGTCCGAGAGCGAGTTCTCCGGCACCAGCGCCACCGTCACATACTGCGCCACCTGCGAGGTGAAGTGGTAGTCTGCGGTCTCACCCGAGCGCAGGGTGCCGGCGACCAGGAATGATGTGTCGTTATCGGTGAGGGCGCGTGCCGCCGCGTCGCGATAGTGCTCACAGAGCTCGTAGGTGCGGTAGCGTCCCTGGTAGGGAACGCGGACCGTGCGCACGCGCGCCCCATTGTGTATGTAGTGGCCGTCCGCATCCTGCGCGAAGCCATGGGAGCCCACCGGCCCGAGCGGCCCCAGGGGCCCGAGCGGCCCGAGCGGTCCGAGCGGCCCGAGCACGGTCCAGACGCCGCCGGCCTGCAGCTGCTTGCCGAAGTCATTGATCGCAGGCAGCGCCTCGGTATAGGCGGGGAGGGACAGCGGACCGCGCGGCCCGAGCGGTCCGTCCTCACTAAGCGGTCCGCTCAGGGCGCCGGGGCCGCTGGACCAGGCCGACCAGTCGCCCACGGCGCTGATCCACACCGACGGATTCCACAAGCCGCTGCCCACCGGACCGAGCGCCCCGAGCGGGCCCCAGGCGCCGAGCGGTCCCTCGGGGCCAAGGGCGCTCTGCGGCGCCAGATAGGACTCGGGTGAGTGGCCCGGATCGGCGGTGCGCACGGCCGGCCGCACCGAGGCCAGGCTGCCGCCGAGCTGCTCGACCGAGGAGGCGCTGACGGCCCACTTCCTGGCGCGGGCGGCCGGGAGGTCGCCCAACAGCTCGGACG
>DAOMZC010001179.1:0-2305 GCA_035437965.1 Pseudomonadota bacterium | reverse complement strand
CCGTACGCCGGCACCAGGTAGCCGCGCTTGCTGCGGTAGTCGGCGGCCTTGCCGTCCACCACGTCGCGCCCGTCGACCGACACCACCGCCTCGACGCGCTGGCCGCTGTGGTTGACGATGCGCAGGGTGTAGCGCTCGCCGCTGTAGCCGAGCACGTAGCTCTCGCCGCTGTGCCAGTAGGTCTGCGCCGGGGCGCCGTTCTCCAGGACCTGCAGCTCGTAGGTGCCGTTCTGGCTGCGCAGCGGGGCGGCGTCCGCCCGCCCCTGTCCCAGAACCGGTAGAGCAGGAAGCGCCAGGGTCACAAAGGCCGTCGCCAGTAGGGTCTTCATTGTCTCTCTCCTTGCCCCTTCCAAACGCCACAGCGGCGCCGGAGATCTATGGAAAGAGAGCCGGGCGAAAGCGAGCCGGGCGGAGCCGGCCCGGGGCCTAGTGCGCGGGCGCCGGAGTAGGAGCAGGTACGGTCTCGCCGCTGCCTGTGGTCACCGGGTAGCCGCGCTCCATCCAGACGAAGATCCCCTCGTCAAGGACCGCGGTGTTCTTGAAGCCGCGGCGGCGCAGCTCGCTGACCACCTGACCCGAGGCGGCGTGCGGGCAGCTGCAGTAGGCGACGATGAACGTGTCGTCGCGCGGCAGCGACGAGACCATCTTGTCGACGTCGTAGTACGGCACCGGCAGCGCCCCCGGGATATGGGCGAGCATCCAGTCCGAGGTCGGCCGCGCGTCGAGCAGCACCAGCCGGGCCCCGCGCGTAAGCTCCGCCTTGACCGTGTCCACCGGCACGAACAGCCCCTCGCGCAGCGGCGGGAAGCGCGGCGGCCCGCCTTTTGGATTGATGACGATTTGGGTGATCGGCGGCGGCGCCTCGGGGACCGTCTTCCACTCCAGCTTGCGGTAGAGGCTGCGCAGGTAGGCGGTCAGGTCGTCGAGCTTGTCGCCGCTGAGCTTGCCCTTGAACGCCGGCATCGGGGTGCCGGCGCGCCCCTCGGCGATCGCGTAGCGGAGGTAGCTGTCCGACGCGGTGGCGAGCAGCACCGGGTTATTGAGGCTGGGCGCCGTCTTGCCCTTGCCGCGCACCCCGTGACAGCCGGCGCACTGCGCGGCGTAGAGCCGCTCGCCGCGCGCCGGCTCGCCGCGGATGAGCCCCTCCTTGAGCGCGATCGGCGGCGACTGCTGCCACGAGCGGATAAAGGTAATGAGCTTGCTGATCTGACCATGGTCGAGCGGCCCGCCGCGGTCCTTGCCGAAGGCGGCCATCGGTGTCCCCGGGCGGCCGTAGGCGATCGCCCAGCCGAGGAACGGATCGCTGGCGGCGACGAGGAACTGCTGATTGGCCAGGGCGTTTGCGTGATCGGCGGCGTAGCCCTGGCCGCGGGCGCCGTGGCACAGCGCGCAGTACCGGGCGTACAGCGCCGCCCCATCGGCCGGCGCGGGGGTCGCGTCCGCCGGCGGCGCCACCGCATGAGCAGGCCGCCCGAGCGCCAGCATGGTCAGCGCGACTACCGCCAGCCGGCGGCCGACCCAGAATACCCAGGCTAGATGAGCGGCCGGACCCCGCTGCTGCTCACGGGTGAGGACGGGTGCGCTCCGGCCCGCGCGCAGCGGTGAGCAGCGCTCGGCAGCGGCGCCGGCATCGCCGACCCCGGGTAAGAGCAGGCGCGCCGGAGCCGGCAGCGAGGATGAGAGTCGGTTCGATCTCTGGGCTTGCGACATGAGCGGTTACGCTCCGGCCCGCGGTGGGAGCCGCGAGAGCAGTGCTTCGCACACCCGGTCGACGTCGGCGAGCGACATCTCCCCGTGCAGCGGCAGGGCCAGTCCCTGGTGGTGCAGGCGCTCGGTCACGGCCAGCGTGCCGCTGCCGTCCGGCGAGAAGACCGGGGCGTCTTTGTACGCCGCCAGCCGGTGCAGTCCGTAGGAGGCGATCTGGGTCTCGATGCCGGCGGCGAGCAGCCCGGCGCGCAGCTGCGGGCGGTCCACCCCGTCGGGCAGGACGACGGCCAGGGTCTGCCACACCCGCCCCGGGGTGTCCGCCTGGAGCTGCAGGCCGGCGGCGCCGAGGCGCGCCTGCTCGAGCTCGGCGCGCTCGCGGTGCAGCGCCAGCAGCGTCGGCAGGCGCCGCAGCTGCACCCGCCCGATGGCCCCCCCCCGCCCGGGCAGGCGATAGTTCAGACCGCGGTCCGGCAGGGCCCGCCCTTCCTCCCCGGACACCGGAACCAGCCCGTGCGCGCGCAGCTGCCGCAGCCCGGCCCCACGCCCGTCCTCGTCGGTCACGACCCCCCCGCCTTCACCGGTCGTGCACAGCTTGCGG
>DAOMZC010001178.1:0-2312 GCA_035437965.1 Pseudomonadota bacterium | reverse complement strand
ACGCTGCGGGGGATGCGCCGTCGCGCCCCCACGAGGACGCGTTCGAGGATCGCCGGAGACACTACCGCGATGAGCTCGTCAGCATTCTCGTCGCGGCGTAGCAGGACGGAGTCCTCGCCGCGGACGAGGACTCGATGGAGAACGACAATATCATCATGTACATGACGATGCTGCTGGTAGCCGGCAACGAGACCACGCCGACCGCGATCTCGGGCGGCATGCCGTCCTCCAGCGAACCGCGGGGCCGCGGCGGCTGGACCTCGCTGGCGCGATCGCTGCGCAGCGACGCCGACTCGGGGCCCGGCCCCGGCAGCCCCGACAAGACCCCGTGCAGGGCCACCGCGACCAGCGCCTGGGGCGTCATGACAGCGCCGCAACCCGTCGGTGCTGGAGGGCCGGCAGCTCTTGCCGGATGCGGTCCTGGGCCGCCAGATCGAGCTCCGCCAGCGCCACCCCCTCGCCGTCCGGGCAGTCGGCAAGGACGGTCCCCCAGGGATCGATGATCAGGCTGTGCCCGTAGCTCTGCCGGGTCGGGCTGTGCCGCCCCTGCTGCGCCGGCGCGAGGACGAAGCACTGGTTCTCGATCGCCCGCGCCCGTAACAGCACGTGCCAGTGATCCTTGCCGGTGTGCAGGGTGAATGCCGCCGGCACGACGAGGAACCGCGCCCCGCGCGCGACCAGGCGGCGGTACAGCTCGGGAAATCGCACGTCGTAGCACACCGACAGGCCGACGCCGCCAAAGGGGGTGTCGGCGATCACCGCCTGCTCGATCGATCCGGGCTCGACGGTCCCCGACTCGCAGAGGCTGGTGCCGGCGGCGGGGAAGTGGACATCGAAGAGGTGAATCTTGCGGTACAGCGCCCCGATGCTGCCGTCGGGCAGGAGGTGCACGCAGGTGTTGTACACGCGGCCCGCCGCGCTGCCGCGCTCGGGCAGGCCACCGAGGATGAGGTGGACCCCGAGCCGCGCCGCCAGCTCGCGCATGCGGTCGACGATGGGGGCGCCGCCGGGGGCGTCGGGGCTCAGGCTCTGCGCGTGCTGGAACTTGTCCTTCTCGTCGGTGGAAAGGAGCGCGAAGTTCTCCGGCAGGACCACCAGCTGGGCACCGCGGGCCTGGGCGCGGGTGACGAGCGCCGTCGCCCGCTCCAGATTGCGCGCGACATCTGCCGTGGAGGTGAGCTGCACTACAGCAGCGATGAGCGTATCCATGATTTCTCCGTGCGGGGCCGGCGGCTCGCTGCCCGTCAGGCCCGCCGTATCGACCATGCGAGTGAGTGTAACCCGGTGACTGCCGGATGAAAACTCGCGCCCGCCGGCTTCCGCGAGGGCTGCGCAGTATCTATATAGGCAGAAGCTATATTAGAACGATAGACCTGCCCCTCCCGGACCCGGAGGGCTCGTGTATACTCTTTGTCGACTGCTCCCGACCCATGATGGAACTTAGCAACCGCGCCCGCAAAATTCTCTCGGCGATCACGCAGGAGTACCTGGCCACCGGGGAGGCCGTCGGCTCGCGCACGGTGACCAAGCGCTACGGGGTCGACCTGTCGCCGGCGACCGTGCGCAACGTGATGATCGACCTGGAGGAGCTCGGCCTCATCCGCCAGCCGCACGCCTCGGCCGGGCGGGTGCCGACCGACCTCGGGCTGCGCTTCTTTGTCGACTCGCTGCTCAAGGTCCGCCAGCTGAGCCCCAAGGAGCGCGAGGAGCTCGCCGCCCACTACGCCTTCTCCAGCCACGAGATCGACGCCGCCCTCAAGGAGGCGGGCAAGGTCCTGTCGGACCTGTCGAGCCACACGGTGGTGCTGATGACGCCGCGCCTGGACGTCGATGTCCTGCGCCACATCGAGTTCGTCCGCGTCAAGGAAAGCACCCTGCTCGCGGTGCTGGTGAGCGCCAGCGGGCGGGTCCTCAACCGCCTGGTCACCCTCGAAGAGCCGGTGAGCCCCGAGGACCTCGAGCGGATCACCAACTACCTTAACAACAAGCTTGAAGGCCGCACCCTGTCCGAGGTGCGCAAGCACATCGCGGTCGAGCTGGCCAGCGAGCGCATCCGCTACGACGCCCTCGCCCAGCGGGCGCTGCGGCTGCAGGCGCGGGCCATGCCGGCCGAGGGAGCCAACGTCTACATCGCCGGCCAGGCCAAGCTCCTGGGCCACCTGCTCAGCGAAGAGCCGCCGCCGGGCCCGGGCCGGCTCAAGGCGCTGTTTCAGGCGCTGGAGGATCAACGAATCCTGCTCCGCCTGCTGGAGCAGACCGAGGTCGCCAGCGGCATCCAGGTCTTCATCGGCGCCGAGACCGCGGTGCCCGAG
>DAOMZC010001177.1:0-2316 GCA_035437965.1 Pseudomonadota bacterium | reverse complement strand
GCAGCGGACGGCTGAGCCGCCGAAGGCTTGGTGGAAACGGGTGCGACGGAGCCGCTCTTGCCGGGCTCGGAAGCCGAGGCTGCCGGCTGAGCCGCCGCAGGCTTGGTGGAGACCGGGGAAACCGGGCCGCTCTTGCCGGGTTCGGAGGCAGCAGCCGGGAGCTTGGTGGAGACGGGTGCGACGGTGCCGCTCTTGCCGGGTTCGGAAGCCGCGGCTGCCGGCTGCGAGGCCGGGAGTTTGGCGGAGACAGCGGAAGCTGGACCGCTCTTGCCGGCTTCCGGTGCGGCCTGCGGCGCCACGCTGGGCGGCGTGACTGGGTGCTTGGCAGAGACGGCGGAAGCCGGACCGCTCTTGCTGGCTTCGGGAGCGGCGTCGGTCGGCCTGACCGGGCTCTCGGCCGGCTGGGCGGCGACAGCCGGAGCGCTCTTGCCGGCTTCCACAGCGGCAGACTGCTTGGCGGTGCTGGCAGCTGGCGGAGTGACCAGCGGCTGCTCTGGTTGGGCTGCCCGGTCCGCGACGGCCGGCTTGCCCGGTGTCGGCGAGGGTCCGGCGCTGGCGGTCGCTTGTACGGGCTTGGCCGCGCTGGCGGCGGGCTGGGTCGTCGGCGTCGGCTGCGGAGCGGGGGCCTGCTGCGGCCGCGCCGCCGGCTGGTTTGCCGCTGCCTGGCGGGCCTGGAGCTTGGCTTCCTTGCTCTTTTTGCCCTTCTTGCGCCCTCCGGGCTCGGCGGCGACCGGCGGCGGGGTGGCCGGCCGACCGGACACCGGCACCTGCGGCGGCTTGGCCGCAACCGGCGCCGCGATCGGCGGCGGAGTGACCGGCGGCGCCAGCTGAACCGATTTCTCGACGACGGGGACCGGGACGGGGGCGGCGACGGGCTCGGCGGCCGGCCGCTCCTGGGGTCTGGCCGCCGCAGGGGCTGGCTGGGCCTCGGGCTTGAGCGGTTCGGGCTGCCTCTCGGCCGCCGGTGCTGTCTCGGGCGGGGCCGCGCGTCCACCAGGAGCCGGCGAGCGAGTGCTGCCCAGGTCGTCGACCTTGTTGGCCACGGATAGCCAATCGGCCGCCGACATCCAGTCCGCGACGCTCAGGTCGTCCAGACCTGCAACCTGTGGCACCGCCTCGGCAGCCGCCGGCGGCGCCGCGGTGACCCTGGGGGCCACCTTCATCGGCGCCGAGTGGTCCAGGTTCAGGGTGTTCGGGTCGACCATGATCGTCGGCAGGAACTCTGGCACTGCGGAGGCCGCGGCACGCTCAGCAGGTGGACTCGACGAAGCAGGAGCGGCCTCGCGCTCGCCGGCCGTCTCCGCGGGCACGGTGAGCTGGGCTGCCGGCGGTCGGGCGGCGGGCTCGGGCGAGAGGCTCGGAGCTGCGGACGCGGACGCCACCGGGACAGCCATGGCTGCAGTGGACTCGGCGGGGACGGCCATGGCCGCCGTAGACTCGACGGGAACGGCCATGGCTGCAGTGGACTCGGCGGCAGCCGGGACGGCCATGGCTTCCGTGGACTCGGCGGCAGCCGGGACGGCCATGGCGGCGGTGGGCTCGGCGGCAGCCGGGACGGCCATGGCGGCGGTGGGCTCGGCGGCAGCCGGGACGGCCATGGCTTCCGTGGCCTCGGCGGAGACTGGCAGGCTGACAGCGGGCTCGACTGCCGCCGGGAGGACTGCTGCGGCGGTGGGCGCGGCGGCGGGGACACCCGGGGCGGGCAGGCTGGCGATCGCCTCGGGTTTGACCCAGCCATCGGTCTTCGCGTCGGGCATCGCCGCGCGGTTCTGCGGCGTGTCGATGGTGCCCGGCAGCACGCAGTTTGCGGTGATGCCGTCCTTGCGGTGTTCCTCGGCGATCGCCTCGGTGACGCGCAGGAGCGCGGCCTTCGACGCCGCATAGGCCGCGACGCCCGCGCCTGCCTTCAGGCCGGGCTGGGCGGCGATGTGGACGATCCGACCATATCTGGCCTTCTGCATGACCGGCAGCACGGCGGCGCTGAGCACCAGCGCGACCCGCGCATTGGCGTTCATCATCGCGTCCCACTGCCCGAGAGCCTCGGTAGCGACGCGACCCATGGTGAAGCCACCGACGGTATTCACCAGCGCGTCCAGGCCGTCGAAGCGGCCTGTTATCTTTTCGATCATCGCGGCCGCCGCGCTTGGATCGCCGAGATCGACACCGGCGAGTTCGAGGACGTTCGCCCCTTTCGGCAAGGTAGCGACCAGTGCCGCAAGCTTGTCGGGCGAACGCTCCGCCAACGCCAGTCGAGCGCCCTGCCCGGCCAGCAGCCTTGCGACGGCGGCGCCGAGATTACCGGCGGCGCCGGTGATC
>DAOMZC010001176.1:0-2320 GCA_035437965.1 Pseudomonadota bacterium | reverse complement strand
GCAGCTGCCCGCCAAGGGGTACCAGGCTGTGGCAAAACGTAGCGAGCGGCCCGGGTTCGGGCTGGGCCGCGCGGAGCAGCCTCCTGGCTGTGAGCACGGCCGGACGCGAAATCGGGTCGCGGAGTAGCTTTGCCACAGCCTGTTAGGCGCTTGCCCCTGCCACCCGCTGGCGGGGCCAGGCTGGCTTCGCTGCTCCTGGGGCTGCTCGCGCTCGGGCTTGGTCTGCGGGTGCCGTTTGCCGGCGGGCGCGGCGTCATACTCGGGGTCATCGTCGGCCTGGTCGCCGGTGCGGTGGGTCTGGTGCTCGGCCTGGGGGCGCGCACCCAGGCGCTGCGGGCGCAGGCGCCGATCGGGCTGTACACCGCGGCGGTGGCGATCGCGGTGGCCGGGACGCTGCTGTGCACCCTGTGGGTCGGGCTGCTGTTCGGGTTCGCTCCGCTTTTGCGCGGCGCCGCCGGCTAGTTCGCTCTTTCCTGAGAGGCGCATCCTCAAGTACCTTCCAGGCAGCGACAGCCACCATGACCAACCCGCGCCCGCCCAGCTTCGGCAAGAGCCTGTTCTTCGGGGACCTGCGCGAAGATCTGCTCTTCCCCTTTCCCCGCCTGACCGCCGCCGCCCATCGCCAGACCACCGAGCTCCTTGCCGCCCAGAGCCAGCTGTTCAGGGCCCTCCCGGAGCTCGCCGATGCGCGCGCCAGCGACGAAAACGCCCAGCTCTCGGCGGCGACCCTGGCGGCGGCCCGGGAGCTCGGGCTGTTCGGGCTCGCCATCCCGCGATCATACGGCGGGCTCGGGCTGCCGCTGCAGGCGAGCTGCCGGGTCCTCGATGCGGTGGGCGGGATCGACGCGGCGCTGGCGGTGGTGCTGGGGGTCCACAACGGGCTGTGCGCGAGCTCGATCCTCCACTTTGGCAGCGCCGAGCAGCACCAGCAGCACCTGCCGCGCCTGGCCAGCGGCGAGGTGCTGGGGACCTTCTGCATGAACGAGCCGGCGGCCGGCAGCGACGCCGGCGCAGCCCGCACCCGCGCCCGCCCGCTCGCCCATGAGAGCGCCGGCGCCGCCCACCACCCCGGCAAGGGCCCGCCCGCCGACGGGTTCGTCCTCAACGGCACCAAGCTGTGGGTGACCGGCGGCGGCCTGGCGCAGCTGTTCGTGCTGTTCGCCCAGACCCAGGTCCTGCGCGAGGGCTCGCAGATCGACCGCATCACCAGCTTCATCGCCGAGCGCGGGCCCGGCCTGCGCCCCGGAGCGCCCGAGAAGACGCTCGGGCTGCGCGCCATCTCGGCCACCGCGCTGTACCTGGAGGACCTCCACCTGCCGGCCGGCAACGTGCTCGGCAGCGTCGGCGGCGGCTTCAAGGTCGCGATGGACACGCTCAACCGCGGGCGGCTGCTCATCGCCGCCGGGTGCCTGGGCCAGGCGCGCGAGCTCTTGCGGCTGGCGGTGCAGCACGCGACGAGCCGCCGGCAGTTCGGGCGGCTGATCAGCACCCTCGGCATGGTCAAGGACAAGGTCGCCAGCATGGCGATCGATCTGTACGCCGCCGAGTCGATGCTGTACCTGACCACCGGCCTCGTCGACCACCACGAGCACCACGGCCGCTCCACCGCCGACTTCGACTACTCGCTGGAGTCGGCGAGCTGCAAGGTCATGGCCAGCCAGATGCTGGCCCGCGCCGCCCGCACCGCCCTGGAGGTCGCCGCCAGCACCGGCTACCGCTGCGACTACCCCTACGAGCGCCACCTGCGCGACAGCGGCGCCTTCCTGATCTTCCCCGGCACCAACGAGGTCCTGCGCTGCTACATCGCCCTCACCGGGCTCGCCGGCCCCGGGGAGCACCTGGACAAGCTCGCCGACGCGATCAAGTTTCCCCTGCGCGGCTACGGCCTGGTCGTCGACAGCTTGATCGACAAGGTGCGCACCGCCGCGTACGGTCGCGGCCAGCTCACCCGCCACCACCCGCGGCTGAAGAAGGAAGCCGTCTTCATCGAGGACGCCACCGAGTCGCTGGCGCGCGAGGTCGATCGCGTGCTGCGCCGCCACGGCCTGCAGATCTCCGAGATGCAGTACGTGCAGAGCCGGGTCGCCGATGTGGTCATCGATCTGTTTGCAATGTGCGCCACGGTGTCGCGGGCCAGCGCGGCGCTGCTTGACCGCGACGAGCGCTACGCCCGCGGCGACGCCGGGCGGCACGAGGCGGCCGGTGAGCTCGACGCCGCCGAGCGCGAGCTGAAGCTGTGCAGCGGCTTCTGCAGCAAGGCGAGCGCCCGCATCCGCGAGACCCTGGTCCGCTTCAGCCAGAACGACGACGAGCTGATGAA
>DAOMZC010001175.1:0-2325 GCA_035437965.1 Pseudomonadota bacterium | reverse complement strand
CACTCGCGGTCGTCGGCGCTGCGCTCGATCGCGAGCACGGGGTAGCCGTCCTCGCGCAGCGCCTGCGGGATGTTGGTGAAGGCGGGCCGGTGATCAAAGATCAGGCTCAGCTCCGCGTCGTCGGCCAGCTCCTCCAGGGCGAGCTTGGTGCGGACGAACGTATACGGACACTCTTCACCCCGCAGATCGAGCTGCACGCGCCTCACCCCCTCACTCTTACCATGTGACCACCGCATCGGCCGCAGCAACCTCGGCTTCGAGCTCGACCGAGCTGGCCAGGACCACGCGCTGCCCGAGCGCCTGCAGGGTCCGCAGGTGGCGAGCGAGCGCCGGCAGGGCAGGGGACGGCGCGAGGCCCAGCGGCAGCAGCGCCTCGGCGGGCCCGCCAAGGATGAGCGTGACGCGCAGGTTCGCGGTCAGATAGCCGACGGTCGAGCGCAGCGCCTGGGCGGTCCGCGGGTGCTGCGGTTCGCGGCGCAGGATGACCACCACGTGCTTGGCTGCCGGCATGCTCTGGTCCTGCCGCGGCTTCAGGTAAACGACAAGAAGCGATCGCTGCGCAGCAGCAGGTGGGCATGATCGCGCTGCGAGCCCAGGGCGACGCCCGCCGCCGCTGCCTGGTCGAGGTCCAGGTGCTGCGCCTCGGCGTCCATGGCGCACACAGTCACCTCGACGCCAGCGGCGACAAAGGTGCGCACGCTCGGCGTGAGGGCATAGTGGACGCCATCGCCCATCAAGAACAGGTCGATGCTGTCGCCGCAGAGGAGGGCGCCGGCGACCGCTGACTCGATGAGCGGGCAGTCGCCCTCGCTGGGAGAGGAGGCGATGAGGACGCCGAGCCGCATGCGGCCAGCCGGCGCTACAGCCGGACCACCGGGGTGCGCGCGTGCTGGCGCACCGAGCGCGTCGCGTTGCGAGTGTCGACGACCAGCCGGGCCTCGGCGACGATCTGCTGGTAGTCGAGGCCGGTGTGATCGGTCAGGATGACGACTGCGTGATAGCTGTCGAGCTTATCGAGAGCCACCGAGGAAAGCTTGTGGCCGCCGATGCGCAGCGAGGGAACGTACGGGTCGTGGTAGACGACGCTCGCGCCCTTGTTGTTGAGCAGCTCGATGACATCGAGCGCGGGCGACTCGCGGACATCGTCGATGTCTTTTTTGTAGGCGACGCCCAGCACGAGGATGCGCGAGCCGCGCACCGCCTGGCCCTGATCGTTGAGCGCGTCCTGAACCCGGCCGACCACCACCTCGGGCATGCCGGTGTTGATCTGATCCGCCAGATCGATGAACCGCGCCTCGTACTTGAGCGTGCGCAGCTTCCACGAAAGGTACAGCGGATCGACCGGGATGCAGTGCCCGCCCAGGCCCGGACCTGGATAAAACGGCATGAACCCGAACGGCTTGGTCGCCGCCGCGTCGATGACCTCCCAGGTGTCCAGGCCCAGCTTCTGGCACATGATGGCGACCTCGTTGACGAGGCCAATGTTGACGGCCCGGAACGTGTTCTCCAGGAGCTTGACCATCTCGGCGGCATCGGTGGAGGAGACGCGGACCAGGCGCTCCATGACCTCGCCGTATAGGGCGGTGATCGCCTCCAGGCAGCGCGGGGTGATGCCGCCGACGACCTTGGGGGTGTTCTTGGTGTTGAAGCGGGCGTTGCCGGGGTCGACGCGCTCGGGCGAGAAGGCGAGGTAGAAGTCTTCGCCGGGCTTGAGACCGGTCTCGCTGAGCCGCGGCAGCAGCACCTCGCGGGTAAAGCCCGGGAAGGTCGTCGACTCAAGGACGATGAGCATGTCCTTGTGAAGGCGCGGCAGCAGATCCTCGGCCGCCATGACGATGTAGCTATTGTCGGGGGAGCGCGACTTGTTGAGCGGGGTCGGGACGCAGATGATGACGACGTCGGCCTGGGTCAGACAGTCGGGGTCCGCGGAGGCCGAGATGCGCCCCTGCTGGAGCAGCTCGACAAGGTCTTTATCGGGGACGTCTTTGATGTACGAGCGGCCGAGCTGGACCTGGGCGACGCGGTCCTTGTTGGTGTCGTAGCCGACGACCGTAAAGCCCGCGCGTGCGACTTCGACCAGCAGCGGAAGCCCGACATAGCCGAGCCCAATAACAGTTATGCGGGCCTTGTGCTGCTGGATCTTATCGAGCAAGGACATGCGACAACCCACCTTGGTTAGCAACCTGTTTTAACGTAACGCCGCCAAGGGGCGCAAGGGGCGACTGCCGCCGCGGCGCGGGCTAGAGGCCTGGGGCTTGTGAGGCTTGGGTAAAAAAAAAGCCCGCCGAAGACGGCGGGCTTTAGGGGAAAAAATCCTGGCAGCGA
>DAOMZC010001174.1:0-2331 GCA_035437965.1 Pseudomonadota bacterium | reverse complement strand
GTCGCCGGGACGCCGGGAAACGGCCGCCAGCGCCAGCGCGAGCACCAGGATCAGTAGCGCGCCGGCCAGCAGCGCGCGCCGTCTTGACCCCTGGGCAGACTCTGGGAGTGAGCTCACCGGACGCGGCGCCGCGGACTGCTCGGCGCTATCGGCGCGCGGCGGCTCACCGCTGCCAGCTCCGCCGATCGTCGCGGCCCTGGGATCGGCCGCCGCGCCGCCGACAACGACGCCCGGCTGGCGGTGCGCCGCCAGCTGCAGTGCCAGCGCCTGGCGCGGTCCGCTCTGCATGTCCGCCGCCTGACTCAGGAACCCATCGAGCGCGGCGTGGACCGCAGTCATCGCCGGCCGCTCGGCGGGGGGCTTGGCCAGCATGCGGTGCACCAGCCCGGCAATCTCCGCCGGCACGCGCGCGGCCTGCACCGCCAGCGGCGGCGGCGCCTTGAAGATGTGCTGCCGCATGATCGCCGCCGTCGTATCCGCCATGAACGGAAGGTGGCCGGTCAGCATCTCGTACAGCAGCACACCTAGCGCATACACATCCACCTTGGCGTCCAGATCCTGACTGCCCTCGCACTGCTCCGGTGACATGTAAAGCGGCGTGCCGAGGATGGTGCCGATGGTGGTCTTGCGGGTGGGACCCTCGAGGAACTTGGCGATGCCGAAGTCGAGCAGCTTGACCCGCTCGCCAAGCGGCGCCGCGGCGTCGGGAATGACGAAGATGTTCTCCGGCTTGAGATCGCGGTGGATGACGCCCTTTTCATGGCTGGCGGTCAGCGCCGCGGCAAGCTGGCGGCCGAGCTCGAGCACCACGACCAGCGCCAGGCCCTGGCCCTGCCGCTGCCCGCGCAGCATATAGTCGAGCAGCGGCTCGCCGGCCAGAAACTCCATCAGGATGTACGGGGTGCCGTCGTCGAGCTGTCCGAACTCGAAGACCTTCACGATGCTCTGGTGCTGGACGATGCTGAGGGCCTTGGCCTCGTTGAAGAAGCGCCGCAGGATCTTCTCGTCCTTGAACAGCGCATCGTTTAGCACCTTGACCGCGACCCGCTGAGCGTCGACCTCGTGCGGGGCCTCGTGCAGGGCCTCGTAGACCTGGCCCATGCCGCCCTTGCCGACGCAGCGGGTGATGGTGTAAAGGCCAAGCCGCCGACCGACGAGGAGCTCTGAAGTGGCCTGTGGGGCGTCGGCTGCCATGGCCGGGGCTCTCCCTGCGGGTCGCCGCGACCCGACACTGGTGCTTATTGCAGGATATTCGTTTCCGGAGCGAGATTCACCTGGATTAGTCTGCCGCTCACCGCTCACCGCTCACCGCTCACCGCTCACCGCTCACCGCGCATGGCTGGCCCGGCCGCCGCGCCGCCGCTTTGTGGAGCCCCGATGAACCGCCCGCGCACAGAGCCCTTGCCCACCTCGCAGAGAGACCCCGAGCCTTGCGAGCTGACCCCTGGCCGCGTAAGGGCGCCTTGAAGCGCGCGACGTCAGGCCCCAGAGAGCTCGCGCGGGCGCTGGCGCAGAGCGCGACCGCGCTGCGTCAGGCCACCTGCGTGGAGCTGCAGCGCGAGCGCGCCCGGCGCCGCGAAGCCGTCCGTCCGGTTCTGGCGCTGTACACCGCCTTCAGCGCGCTCACGCGCCAGACTGCGCCCGAGTTCGCGGACGCCTGCGCGCAGTCGCTGACCTATGGCCTCCTCGGGGCGCGCTGGCTGGCGCGGGCCGCCGACTCACCCTTTAGCGCCCAGACGCTCAGCACGCTCCTTCCGGACTTCAGTCCGTTTCTGCGCGACCTGTTCGCCAAGCTCCTCGCGCTGCGCGCCGCGCCGTCCCTGGGCCGGCTGATCGACGAGCTCATCACCCTGGTTGGCAGGACCGATGTGGGCGCGATGTTCGCGCCCGCGGCGCGCGATCCGATCATTCATTTTTATGAGGACTTCCTCGAGCAGTACGACCCGCAGCTGCGCAAGGAGCGCGGCGTCTACTATACGCCCGCCGAGGTGGTGTCCTATATGGTGGGCGCGGCCGACGCGGCGCTGCGCAGCCGCTTCGGCCTGCCGCTGGGCCTCGCCGATCCCACCTCGTGGGGGGAGTTCGCCAAGGCGCGCGGCCTGGCGGTTCCCCGCGGCGTAAGCCCAGATGAGCCGTTCGTGCAGGTGCTCGATCCGGCCGCCGGCACCGGGACGTTCCTCTTGCGCGTCATCGAGGTCGTGCACCAGAGCATGATGGCGGCGTTCACGGCGCAGGGCCTGTCGGCGGCGGCGGCCGGCGCTGCCTGGGTGGAGTACGTCCGCCGCCAGCTGCTGCCGCGCCTGCACGGCTGCGAGCTGATGATGGCGCCCT
>DAOMZC010001173.1:0-2333 GCA_035437965.1 Pseudomonadota bacterium | reverse complement strand
GCGAGCTCGACGAGCTCTTCGACCGCATCGCCACCCGCGAGACCTACTTCTTCCGCGAGTCCTACCAGCTCGACGCCCTGCGCGACCACCTCATCCCGGCGCTGTGTGAAAAGCGCCCGCGCGGCAACAAGCTTTCGCTGTGGTCGGCCGGCTGCGCCTCGGGCGAGGAGGTCTACAGCCTGGCCATGGCGGTCCTGGAGAGCGGCCGGCTGCACAACTGGCAGGTCGAGATCGTCGGCTCGGACTTCTCGCTGCAGGCCCTGGCCACCGCCCGCCGCGGCGTCTACGGCCAGTCGTCGTTCCGCCAGACCGAGCCGGCGCGCCTTTCGCGCTTCTTCCGCTCGCTCACCGGCCGCTGGGAGGTGCTGGACGAGGTGCGCCGCCTGTGCCGCTTCACCCGCGCCAACCTGGCCGCCGCCGACTGGGGCGCGGTGGGCGGACCGTTCGACGCGATCTTCTGCCGCAACGTCCTTATCTACTTCGACCGGGCGGCGCGCGGTCCGCTGGTCACCCGCCTGGCCGAGCGCCTCGCCCCCGGCGGCTACCTGTTCCTGGGTCACTCGGAGTCGCTCATCGACCAGAGCACTCCGCTTCTCCTGACGCACCTCGGCCGCGAGATCGTCTACACCAAGCCGGCTTCATGAACGACTCGGCGACCACCCAGAAGCACTCGATTTCGCCCCTGCGGGTGGTGATCATCGACGACCAGCCGGCGATCCGTCAGGCGCTGTGCGAGCTTTTGCGCAACGAGTCCGACATCCAGGTCATCGGCCAGGCCGGCGACGGCGAGGAGGGCCTCAAGGTCGTCCACACCGAGCAGCCCGACGCGATCCTGCTCGATCTGGAGATGCCGCGCCTTGACGGCTTCGCCTTCCTCCGCCTGCTCATGGCCAAGCGGCCGACGCCGGTGGTGGTGGTCTCCAGCCACGCCACCCGCGAGAGCGTGTTCCGCGCCCTGGAGCTCGGGGCGATGGAGTTCGTCGCCAAGCCGACGCGCATCTACGGCGCCGCCGACCTCGGGCCGATCCGCGATGACCTTTTGCGCAAGCTGCGCCTGGTGCGCATGCTCAGCATGAGCCAGCTCACCGAGCGCACGCGGGTGCAGAACGCGACCAGCAGCGGCGTCAACTTCCGGCCGGTGCGCTCGCGCTCCAGCGAGGACCTGATCAGCAACTTCCGCTCGGGCGAGAGCCCGGCGCTGTCGCCGGGGCGCATCCTGTGCATCGGCGCCTCGACGGGCGGTCCGCCGGCGATCCAGGCCCTTCTGCAGGGCCTGCACCCGCGGCTGCCGGTCTCGATCCTCATCACCCAGCACATGCCCGACAAGTTCACCGCCGCCTTCGTCGAGCGCCTGGCCCGCACCACCCCGTGGCCGGTGCGCGAGGCCGAGCCGGGCACCGCGGTCGCCCCGGGCGAGGTGGTGGTGGCGGCGGGCACCCACTCGCTGCGGGTCTATCGCGACGGCCCGCTCTTGCGCCTGCAGCCGCCGCTGCACGACGAGGGGCGCGGCCCGGGCATCGTCCCCTCGATCGACCGCATGCTCGAGTCCACCGCCCAGGCGATGGGCTCGCAGGTAATAGCGGTCATCCTCACCGGCATGTCCGGCGACGGGGTGGCCGGGGTGCGCGCCGTGCACGCCTGCGGCGGCCGGGTGCTCGCCGAGGCCCCGCAGTCGGCGATCATGGCCAGCATGCCCGAGGCGGTCATCCGCTCCGGCTGCGTCCACGACATCGTGCCGCTGCGCCGCATGGCCGATGCCATCACCCGCCTGACCCTCAGCCGGCCCTCGCTGCCGACCCCGCGCTGATCGACCGGCGAAACTGATGCTTTCCCGCGGGGCGCGGTTTAGCATGCTCGCGCGTGCCTGCGCCTCCCGTTACTGCGATCCGCCTGTTCATCGCCCCCGAGCGCTTCGCGCCGCCGGCCGCCGTGGTGCTGGGCGGCGCCGAGCACCATTACCTCGTGCGGGTGCTGCGGCTGCGGGTCGGCGACGCGGTGGTGCTGCTCGATGGCGGCGGGCGGCTGGGGGCGGCGCGGGTGGCGCGGGTGGACGCCGAGCGGGTCGAGCTCGCGTGGGAGTCGGCGACGACCGCGCAGCACAGCGGGCCGCAGGTGATCCTGCTTGGCGGGCTGCTCAAGGGCGACAAGCAGGACTTCGTCATCCAGAAGGCGACCGAGCTCGGGGTGAGCGAGGTGGTGCCGGTGGTCTGCCAGCGCAGCGTGCCGCAGCTTGGCGAGGAGCGCGCCGAGAAGCGCCAGCAGCGGTGGGCGCGCATCGCCCTGGCCGCGGCGCAGCAGTGCCGCCGCCCCGATGTGCCGCGCGTCCACGGGCC
>DAOMZC010001172.1:0-2342 GCA_035437965.1 Pseudomonadota bacterium | reverse complement strand
AAGGTGCTGCGCTACCTGCGCAGCCGCGGCACGGGGGAGGTGGAAGGCTACTGCCTCGAAGAGAATCAGTCGATGGCCGCGCTGGCCCGGGAACTTGGCTTCGAGGTGCGCGCCGTGGCCGACGGCACGCTCCGGATGCGAATGGTGCTCGCGACCGGCGCGGAGCAACTTGGCCCTGGATGAGCGCCATACGTTTGCATTAAAGCGAGAGGCGCCGCCCGCGTTTTCTTACAATTTTCCTGTTGCTTTCACAGCGGCGAAACAGGTAACCACCGAGTCTTTTCCAATTCAGATATGAGCCTGGAGCGGCCTGAGATCGGCGACGCGAAGCGCGTCGATCCGTTGTTGACAGCTGCCAGTGTAGTGGGAGGGGGTTGGCTGCTTGTGGCCTTGTTTCGATGCAGATGGGGGTACGGGCGCGGCGCAGCCGTGAGGCTGTGGGCAAAGCTACAGCTTGCTGAGCTTTGTCCACTGACCACCCCGTAAGGGGCGCCCAGGGGGAAGGCTTTCCCCCTGCTCGTTGCTCTTGCTGCGAAGCAGCACATGCATTGCCTGACCGCCGGGCGCGAAGCGCCCGGCCCCGCGGCCGATCGATTCGCGCTTCAGCCCGTTCGCGCCGGCACGCGCCTGAACAGCGCTGCGCGAGCCTCGTTGAGTTCCTCGGCGGCCTGCACGTCGCTGAGCGCGCGGGCGAGCTGCTGCAGCTCTTCGAGCGTGACGCCCTTGCGCAAGTACTTCGCCGCGTCGGGCAGGCTCGCCAACTTGTCCAGTGGCGTCATCGCATCCTTGGGTCGGTACACGCGTTTGATGCGCCCGGGCTTCTTGTCATCGGCCACTTCGGTGGCGAACAGGCAGGGGCGGTGGAAGTTCAGGAACGGGTTGAGATACTCGGTGCAGAAGGTGCTGAAGCGCCCGGCGTGGCGCTGCGCGATGTGCTCGTAGCCGAACATCTTGCGCACCACCGCGCCGTTCTTGGTCTCGGCCAGGCCGTTGTCGTTGCTGCGGCGCGGGCGGCTGCGCGTGAACTCGGCGCGCAGCTTCTCCAGCATCGCGGCCACGCGGTGATTGACGTATTCGCTGCCGTTGTCGGCATGAAAGCCCAGGATCTCGAAGGGGAACTGCGCGAGCATCTGCTCGATGACCGGCAGCAGGTGGTTCTCCGCGATGGTTTGCACACTGGCCACCACCTCCCACTGCGTGACGCAATCGACCGCGTTGATGTGGTAGATGCCCTTGATGCCGTCCCAGTCGCCTTGATGCACGCTGTCGATGCGGATGAACCCCGGGCGACCCTCGGGCGCCGGCGCCTTGCGCACGCCGATCGCCGCTGCCTTGGCGCCCCGTGTCTTGGTCAGCACGACGCGCTGGGCGCGGTAGCCAGCCTCGTTGCGCAGGTTGTACAGGTGCGCTACCGAGATCGATCCCAGTCGCTCAAACCGTGCATCACCGAAGACATCGCGCTGGCGGCGCAGCACGCACGCCGTGGCAGGCCCGGACAGCGTGCCCATGGCGCGGTCCACCTCGGCCAGCAGGGCCACGTCAGCGGCCGTGTAGCGCCGCGCAAAGGCGTGTTCGGGGGCGCGGTAGTTCTTGACCAGCCGCTTGCCCGCCGTCCAGCGCGAGACCAGCCGTGTCACCTGGGCACGGCTGTAGCCGCTCAAGCGCTGCAGATAGGCCAGTACCGCCCCTTTGTCGGCCCGTCCCAGCTGGCGGTAGCCCAGTCGCCGCAACACGGCCTCGATCCAGCCGTAGCGTCCCTCGTCATCCTGTGCGGCGCGAAACTGCAGCGCCTGCGTGCCCGCCAGTACCTGCCGCACCTGCTCCAGGGTGCGTACCTGTGCTTCGTCCATGTCGATCACCATCTCTTCGATGATCGACACGCTGCGCCGGCAGGCTGCCCGTCAGCCGCTCAACCGCCGCTCCCAAGCTCCCGCCAGGCTCATTCCTCGTTGGAATCACGAGCCCGGCTCCAGGCTCTTACCTCGTTGGACAAGACTGTGCGTTGTCGCGCCGAGGTGAACCCGCTACCCTGGCCTGCTCTGTCGGCCCGCCGGCAGAGTTGCCTATCAACGGGGGACGTCATGGAAGTTGTGGCCAAGGTGCCGAGCGCGGAGCATCGGGAAGGAGATCTGAAGCTGATGCTCAAGGCACTCAGCGCCTTTCGACGGGGCGAACCCGGGGTGACGCTCCCGGCGGACTGGGATGGGCTGTACGGACGGATTGCGGCCGAATTCAATGATCTCACCAGCCAGGTCGGGCGCACCGGCCAGATGCTCAAGAGCGTGGCTGGCACTGCGGGCTCAGGGGGGCGCACCAGCCGCCGCATTCCCGACGAGCGGCTC
>DAOMZC010001171.1:0-2344 GCA_035437965.1 Pseudomonadota bacterium | reverse complement strand
CGGGCTGACCTGGCAGGCCGGCGCGTGGGGTCGCAACGGCCGCTACTGGCGCTACTCTCCCGGTCGCTGGCGCTAGGCGCGGGCAGCCTCCGGCCGTTCTCAGGAGCGGCGGCGCGCGGTGGACGGGCCGTACTGCCTAAAGTCGATGGAGGGGCCGGGGCGGCTGGAGAGCGGCATCAGGCACTCGGCGGAGGCTGGGCCTCGCCGGGCAGCAGCGCCTCCAGCTCGGCCAGCGCCTGCGGCAGGGCCGCCGCCAGCGCCGGCAGGTCACGCGCCAGATCGGCGTCCCCGAGCAGGCCTATCCCGATCGCGCCGTTGTAGCTGAGCAGGCCGATGCACACAGTCTGATCGGCGGCGAGCGGCACCGCCGGGTAGCACGCCAGCATCTGCCGCCCCGCCAGGTAGAGCGGATCCTGCGGCCCCGGCACGTTGGTGACTACCAAGTTGAAGAACCGCGCCAGCGCCTGCACGCGCGCCGCCTGCGCCGCCAGCGTCGGCGGCGCGAAATCACCAAGCTGGGTCAGGGCGAGGCCGCCGACCGCCTGCCGGCTGCTCTTGAGGTCCTGCATCGCCTCGCGCACCAGCGCCAGCCGCCGGCGCGGATCCGCCTCACCGATCGGCAGCGGACAGAACACCGCCGTCACCTGGTTGCCCAGAGTGTGGTGGGCATCGGGAGGCCGCACGCTCACCGGCACCAGCGCGCGCAGGCTCCCGCTCGGCTGCTCGCCGCGCTGGGTAAGCAGCGTCCGCAGCGCCCCGCTGACCACCGCCAGGATGACGTCATTTACCGTCCCGCCGAGAGCCGACTTCACCCGGCGCACTCGCAGAAGGTCGAGCCGCGCCGTCTCGAACCGGCGGTGCGGCCCGATCTGCCGATTGAGCGACGAGACCGGCGCCCGCCCCAGGCGCGCCAGCTTCAGCATCGGCAGCGCCCCGAGCACGATCTCACCGAGCTGCTGCCGCGCCTGCGCACCGCCGGCCAGCGCCTCGCGCACGACCTCGACCGGGTGGGCCAGCTGGTGCAGCACCGAGTCGCGCAAGAGCTCGCGCGCCGACGGCGCCGGTCGCGGCCGCCACGGGGCCGGCAGCGACTGCGGCGGCGCAAAGCGCGTGCGATCGAGCAGCACGGTCGCGATGTCGACGCCGGAGATGCCGTCGATCATGCAGTGGTGGGTCTTGGAGACCAGGGCGAATCGCCCCTCGCCCAGACCCTCGACACACCACAGCTCCCACAGGGGCTTGTCGCGATCGAGCCGCTGCGACATCAGGCGCGAGGTCAGCCGCTGCAGCTCCGTCTCGCCGCCCGGCGCCGGCAGCGCGGTGCGCCGCACGTGATACTCAAGATCGAACTGCGCGTCATCGACCCACACCGGCCGGCCTTGCCCGAGCGGGACAAACGCCAGGCGCTGGCGGTAGCGCGGCACCGCGGCAAGGCGCGCCTCGACATGCTGCAAGAGCTCGGCGTGGCTCGGCGGCGGCCCCTCGAAGATGCACAGCCCGCCGACGTGCATGTGGGCGTTGCGATCCTCTATGTACAGGAAGGTCGCGTCGAGTGCGCTCAGTCGTTCATGCCAGGCCAGGCTGCTCATTTTCCTAAGACTCCCGCTTTTTACGATACAGCTTTTAGGACTCGCTCGCCCAGCTCGTGGCTCTCGCCCGCCGCGCGGTCACGCCGGGGAATCGCCCGCCGCGGCTCTTTGGGCGGCCAGGCCGCGCTGACCCCTTGGCGACTCGGCTGTGGTAACCTCAAGTCCCCGTTTTCAAGGAGGATTTCGATGTTCTCATCCCCAGAGCGAACCCAGCGGCGTTGGCGACTCGCTGGCCTCTATGCAGCAGCGGTCGGTGTGCTCGGCGTGCTCGGCGTGTCTTGGCCGGCCGTGTCCAGCGCCCACTTCATCCTGCAGCAGCCGCCCGCCTACTCGGTGCAGGACGGACTCGGCAGTCCGCAGAAGAGCGCCCCGTGCGGCCAGGCCGACCCCGGGGTGCCGATGCAGCCGAGCGGCATGGTGACGACCTTCGTCCAGGGGCAGACGTTCACCCTGACCATCGACGAGAAGGTCCCCCACCCCGGCCACTATCGCGTGCTCATCGCCGCCGATCCGAGCTCCCTGCCCGCCGATCCGGCGGTGACGCCCGGGGCCACGCCGTGCGGCTCGACCACCATCACCACCAACCCGACCCTGCCGCTCGTCGCCGACGGCCTGCTCCCGCACACCGCGGCGTTTAACACCCCGCAGTCGGTGCAGGTAACGCTGCCGCCGAACTTTACCTGCACGAGCTGCACGATGCAGGTCGTCCAGTTCATGTCCAATCACCAGCTCAATAACCCGGGCGGGTGCTTCTA
>DAOMZC010001170.1:0-2344 GCA_035437965.1 Pseudomonadota bacterium | reverse complement strand
GGAGCAGAAGCCCGTGTACAAGAAGTGGTGGTTCTGGACCGCGATCGGCGGCGGGGTCGCAGCCGCCGCGATCATCGGCATCGCGGTGGGAGTGACCTCAAGCAGCAGCCCGGGCCTCCCAAGCGGCGTCACGACCATCATGTTCAAACTCTAGCCGGCGACCGAGGAACGACGATGCAGTCACCTACGCTGCTCCAGCTTGCGATCGGGACGCTCTTTTTGGGCCTGCTGCCAAGCTGCGGCTCCAGCGAGAGCAGTGTGCTCTTGACCCTGACCAGCGTGCCGGCGCGCGCCAAGCTCCTGGCGGTCAGCGCGACGCTGGACGGTCGGCCGCTCACCGGCAGCGCGACCCCGGGGCTGCCCCTTTCGCTGCCGCTCGCGCAGAACCAGCTCGGCATCACCGTGCCGGCAGCCGGTCACCTGGCGCTTGAGCTGCAGGCCCTGGACAGCGACCAGTGCCTGCAGGGCCGCGCCAGCCCCGAGCTCGATGTCCAGCGCGGACTCACCAGCCTCGACGCGGCGCTCCCCGGCCAGAGCCCGCGCAAGTGCGGCAGCCTGGCCCCCTGCGCCCTCGGGGCGGCCTGCACCCCGCCGAGCGGCGTGACAAATAGTACGATACGGAGCATCTGGCCGATCTCGCCCACCGACATCTGGGCCGTCGGCGCCTCCGCCACCATCCTCCACTACGATGGGCAGAGCTGGACCGCCACCCCGCCGGCCAGCGTTCCGCTTGCCAGCACGATCCAGCTAAACAGCGTCTGGGCCAGCGCCAGCAACGACGTGTGGGCGGTCGGCAGCGCCGGCAAGATCATCCACTACGACGGCACCAAGTGGGCGCTGTCGAGCAGCGGCGCGACGCGGGATCTGCAGAGCGTCTCCGGCGCCAGCGGCCAGAGCGTCTGGGCCGTCGGCCTGGCCGCCTCCGCCACCACCCCCGGCGAGTTCTGGCGCTGGGACGGCAACACCTGGTCCAGCATCACGCCGCCCGGAAACGGCAGCCTGTATACGGTCTACGCCCTCAGCCCCAGCTTCATCATCGGCGGCGGCGGCAGCAACGCCGGCGGACTTTTGTGGACCTACGATGGGGTGAGCAAGTTCACCGACTACACGTCGTCCGCCGTCGTCGAGGTGTACGCCCTGTGGGCCGCCGATCCGTCGCGCATCATCGCCGTCGGCGCGGTCGGCGAGATCCTGCGCTTCGACGGCACCACCTGGCGGCTCAACTCTAACAACATCACCGCCGATCTGCGCGGCATCACCAACGACGGCACCACCACCTACATCGTCGGCGAGGGCGGCTTTGCCGTCCGCAGCACGGACCCGACCCTCAGCAACCTGACGAGCATCACCAATGTTCCGCCTTCCAACCTGTGGTCCATCCAGCTGGCGAAGAACGGTCTGAGCTGGTTCGGTGGTGACAACGGCTACCTGGGATACCTCGACACCCGCCCGTGAGCGCGCGGGTAATCAGGACCCGGTGGCGCGCCCGGCCGCGGTGGCCGCGGGCACTTCGACCAGCTGGCCGCTGCGTACATCATAGATGTAGCCGTAGATGGGAATCGCCGCGGGCACCAGCCGGTGCTCCCTGATGCGCCGCACGTCCTCCACCACGCTGGCCGGGTTGTCCTTGAAGGTGTGCCACTTGATGTAGCGCCCCTCGGGCGAGCCGGGACCCGAGCCGATGTCGCGCCAGCCGTTTTGGTCGATGGTCGCGGTCTCCAGGCTCTTTTCCAGAAGGCCGCTCATGATGTCGTCCGTGAACAGCTCCATACCGCAGTCGCTGTGGTGGACGACGAACCACTCCTTGGTACCGAGCAGCTTGTACGAGATCACCAAAGATCGGATCGCGTCATCGGTCGCGCGCCCGCCCGCGTTGCGGATGACGTGCGCATCGCCCTCGGCCAGGCCCGCGTACTTGGCCGGGTCCAGGCGCGCGTCCATGCAGGTGAGGATCGCAAAGCGGCGCGCCGGCGGCAGCGCGAGCTTGCTCTTGTCGCCGAAGCTCTCGGCGTACTTGCGGTTGGCGGACAGCACTTCATCGCGGATGGTCATGCGGGCTCCTTGCGCGGCTGAAAGTTCGGTAGCCAGGCGGGGTGGTGCCGGGCCGGTGGTCTAGTCGGGGGAAGTTGTCCTTGCTAGGATGGCGGCCATGCACCGACTTGTCTACCTCCTCTTTTGCCTGCTGGCGCCGCTGGCGCTGGCCTCGCCGGGGGCGCCCGGCCCCGCGATCTCGGATGAAGCGCTGCACAAGCAGGCCATCGTGGTGGACACCCACGCCGACAGCACCGCGCGGATCGTCCACGACGGCATCGACTTTGCCAAGGAGCAGCCGGACATGCACCTG
>DAOMZC010001169.1:0-2345 GCA_035437965.1 Pseudomonadota bacterium | reverse complement strand
CAGGTCGTCAACCGATCCGGCGCCCCGGCGGCGCGCAGGGCGAGCAGCTCTGGCACCGCGATGCGCTCGCGCGGCAGCGAGGCACCGACCACCTGCCCGGCGCACAGGAACACCGCCTCCAGCCCGGACAGCCGGCCGAGCGCCTGCGCCAGCTCATTGCCCACCACCTGGGCGACCAGCACCGCGCCGACGTAGCGGTCACGGCCCGGCGCGATCACCGGCGCGGCGGCGACCCGGTACAGCGTCCCCTGCCACAGCCACAGGTCGTCCCGGCAATAGCCGCGCAGGGCGTCGCTGACCAGCGGCCAGCCGTCCAGGGCGTCGCGGTACACCGCCTCGTCCTGGCCGACTCGCGCCAGAACCCGGCCGCGGGCATCGGTAGCGAGCAGGAACGCCGCCCCGAGCGCCTTGTCCCGGCTGAGCCGCTGCAGCTCGAGCTGGGCCGTGCTGTGCAGGACCGATAGCTCGGCCTGGCCGCGGCCCATCTCTTCCAGGCTGGTCGAGAGGACGGCGTCGCTGGCGAGCTGGGTGGCGGCGGCGACCAGGCGCTGCGCCTGCTCGGCGAGCAGCAGGCTGGCGGTCCGCTGCGCGAGCTGCATGCCGGCCGCCTGATCCTCGCGCCGCACCCGCTGCAGCTCGGGCAGAAGGACGAGCAGCGCCAGCACCAGCAGCCCGCCGCACAGCGTGACCAGGAACAGCCAAAGCTTGGACAGGGTGGTCATCGCGGCCCGCTCGCCGCCGCCGGGCCCGGGGCGGCCGTCCCGGGCGGCGGTACCTGCAGCACGAACTCGGCGCCGCTCGGGGTGACCATCACCGGCGCGCTGGCGGCAATGCGACCGGCGAACAGCAGCTTCGCCTGGTACACCCCGGGGGCCGCTTCCAGGCGGGCCACCCCGACGGTGCCGAACTCGCTGATGGTGAGCCGGCTGGCCAGGCCGCGCGGCACCAGGAGCAGGCCCCGCAGGTGCGGATATTCGGGGCTGTCGATGATGAACTCACCGACGCTCGGCAGGGTGATCGTCAGCTTGGCGCCGGGCTGCAGCGGGGTGCTCGGCAGGAGCATCTTGTCACCGGTGCAGCGCAAGGTAACCGGCAGCCGGTCTTCGTTGCGCACGACCACCGAGGACCCGGGCGAAGCCAGCACCACCGCCGGCAGGAGCCGCAGGCCGTAGAGCTTGAGCTCCAGGGGAGTGCTGGCCGGGGCCGGCGGCGGCGCAGCGCTCGCTTCGAGCCCGGCGGGCGGCTCCAGGATGAGGACCGCATCGGCGCGCGGGTCCTGCAGCGGCGGCGCGATCGGCAGCACGCCGTTCTGCACCCGCACGTAGCCGAGCTTCGCCGGGCGGCTGGTGTCGGCGAGGGCGCCCAGGCCCTGGCGGAAGTGGACGATGGCATGCACCGGCGCAGCCTCGACCCTGGCCGCGCCCAGACCGAGCGCGGCGCTCGTCGCTATCAAGATGCCTACTCGTCGCGTCACGGCGTTTGTGGGCGGTAGTGTATCGCGCCGAGGGGAGGCGTCAATCGGCTCGTTGCTGTGGCGCCCGCTTGGTAGGCCGGCGGCCGCCGCCGCTTGGGCGCGTCCGCGACGGGGCGGCGCGAGCGCGCAGGGTGGCACCGACAAGCTGAGTGATCAAGCGGGTGCAGGACCGGGGACGGCAGGCTCTGCGGCGGCCGGTGCTTCCAGCGGACGCGAAGTCTTACTCCCGCCGCGCAGCGCCACCAGCAGCGCCAGCCAGCCGGCCCCGTGCTGCAGCAGGCGCGGCCACACGGCCTCGTGGAAGCCGAGGCCGGCAAGGTAATCGGGCAGCGGCAGGTACGACAGCGGCGCCAGCGCCGCCATGAGGGCGATCGCCGGCAAGAGGCGCCGCCACAGGACGCTCAGCGCCAGCGGCCACAGCTCGTACCACGGGTGCAGGACCGGGGTGAGCAGCTGGTAGCCCAAAAGCAGCGCCAGCGCCAGCCGCGGCGGCGCGAGCCGGCGTCGCAGGCCCTGCCAGGTGACCCAGCCGAGGATCAGCAGCACCTCGCCGCGCGCCAGGGCCCCGGCCAGCTCGTCGGGCCAGACGGTGTCGCGCGCCCGCCCGGTCAGCGCCCGCGCCAGCTTCGGCCAGCGCCACGGCTCGTAGTAGGGCGGCCGGTAGCCAAGGCGCACCACCCCCTCGGCGGCGACCAGCAGCACGGCATAGGCGCCATCGTTGCTGCGCCAGCGGCGGCCGTACTCCCCCAGGCTCGGCGGCAGCGCCCCGCGGCGGCCGTAGGGCAGCACCGCCAGCGTCATCGCCAGCAGCGCCCCCAGCGCCATCGCCAGCAGGGTCCGCCGCGATAGCCGCAGCGCGCCCGGCAGCAGC
>DAOMZC010001168.1:0-2345 GCA_035437965.1 Pseudomonadota bacterium | reverse complement strand
GGAGCGCGGTCACCTCTCCACCGGAGCCTGAGCCCACCGCCGCTGCCGCTGCCAGGTCGGCGCACGGGGCGGCGCGCTGCAGGTCGCGGACCGTCAGCAGCGCCCCGTCCTCGCTGCGCACCTCGACTCGCAGCAGCTCGTCCAGCGGCTCCAGGTGGGCCCGCGCCGGCGGCACGTCCTGCAGCTGCGGCAGCAGCGGCTGCAGGCGCGCTTCCACGGCCGCTGCAGTCGGGCACGCGCCCTCTGCGGTCACCCGCAGGGTGGCGAGCAGTCCCAGACCCAGCAGCACACCGCCCATGATGGGGCATCGTTTCAGTCCAGCGCTCGGTTTGTCAACCGCGCCCCCGCGATAACCCCCGAGCGCACCGCGCGCTCGACCGCCGCTAAGGGGCTAAAAAGGCTCGACGAGGGCGCGGCGGTCCCAGGCGGTGAAAAACCGCCGCCGCCGGGTGCCGCGGAGCTCCCCGACGTGAATCGTCGCCCGGCGGACGCGGCGGCGCGGTCTGGGCAGTTTTCATGCATGCGGGAGCGCTTTTCGCTACTGTGCGCGCATGCGGACCACGCCCCACCGCCTCGCCCGGCTCGGCCACGCCCTGGCCGCCGGAGTGCTCTGCGTCGCCGCCGCGGGCTGCAGCCCGCAGATGGAGGCCGTCGACGGCGGGAGCGAGGACCTGAGCCAGCTCCGCCGCGATCTCATGAGCTGCCAGCCGCTGAGCGGGAACCTCCTTGGCAACCCCGGCTTCGAGCAGCCGAGCCCGAGCGAACCGGACGGCAACGGCCAGGCGGTGAGCCGCGGCAACCCGCCGAGCACCATCCCCGGCGGACCGCTCGGCCCGTGGGACGGCTGCTGCAGCCAGCCCCTTGGCGGGACCCGCTGGCGCGTCGGCACCGGCATGGCGCGCTGCGGGACCCGCGCGCTGGGCCTTACGAGCGACCAGGCCGCCGCCAACGTGCTCAACCAGCGCCTTGACTTAGCGGCCTACAGCCAGCGGAGCGTGCGCGCCAGCGCCTGGGTCTTCATCGCGCAGGCGCAGGGCGGCGCAGAGTTGTCGCTGGATCTGTTCGATCTGACCCAGAGCCGGGTGCTCGCCAGCTCGGCGCCGCTCACCGCGCCCACCGCCGACTGGCGCTTCCTGAGCGTGATGGGGCAGGTGCCGACGGGCGGCGCGGTCCAGGTGCGCATAAGCAGCACGGGGACGCTGACCGCGGTCGTCGATGACACCGCGCTGGCGCCGCAGTAGCGGGAAGCGCCGGTCGCGCGAGTCTTCGGTAGCGGCGCTCGATCCAGCAGCGGAGCTGCGGTAGCGGCGCTGGATCCGGTAGCGGCGCTCGATCCAGCAGCGGAGCTCGATCCGGCAGCGGAGCTCCGGTAACGGAGCTCGATCCGGTAACGGAGCTCGATCCAGCAGCGGAGCTCGATCCAGCAGCGGAGCTCCGGTAGCGGCGCTCGATCCGGTAGCCGGAGGCGCTCGCTTGTGCGACACTGCGCGCCCGATGCGAGTGCTGCCGACAAGCTGGCTTGTAGTCGGCGCGAGCCTGCTCGGGCTCACGCCGAGGATCTCTGGCGCACACGAACCGGCCCCGCCCGGCCCGGCGGCGGCGCACCCGAGCGAGCGTCCCGCCGGCCCCCACCGCCCCGGCGTACTGCTGGAGGAGCTGGCCTGGCCGGAAGCGGCGACGGTGCTCAACGCCGACACGGTGGTCGTCATCCCCATCGGGGCGGCGGCCAAGGAGCACGGGCCGCACCTGCTCCTGCGCAACGACTTCCTGCTCGCCGAGGGCCTCAAGCAGCGCATCCTCGCGCGCGCCGAGGTCGTGGTGGCGCCGACGGTGAACTACAACTTCTACCCGGCCTTCGGCGAGTACCCCGGCTCGACCACCCTGCGCCTTGAGACCGCGCGCGACCTGCTCATCGACATCTGCCGGTCGCTCGCCCGCTACGGACCGCGCCGCTTCTACGCCCTGAACACCGGCGTGTCGACCCTGCGCGCACTGCAGCCGGTGCAGGAGGCGCTGGCCAAGGAGGGCATCGCCTTTCGCTACACCAACCTCCTGGCGGCGCTCGCCCCGATCGAGAAGCAGGTCCTGCAGCAGGAGGGCGGCACCCACGCCGACGAGAGCGAGACCTCGATGATGCTGTACCTGGCCCCCGAAGCCGTCGATTTGAAGCGGGCGGTCAAGGACTTCCACCCCAAGCGGCCCGGCCCGTTTACCCGCTCGCCCGCCGGGGCGGGCACCTACTCGCCCACCGGGATCTGGGGCGATCCGACGCTGGCGACGCGGCAGAAGTACGGCGCGCCGCCGACCATCTACGCCTGCTGGATGCGCACGACCAGCGACCTCGT
>DAOMZC010001167.1:0-2346 GCA_035437965.1 Pseudomonadota bacterium | reverse complement strand
CACGCGGCTCAGAAGGTACAGCTGCACCGCCGCGTAGGCGTCATGGCGGGGCGGCGCGAGGGCCAGCAGCCGCTCGGTCGGCGACGGCGCCGGCGGCCTCCCGGCAGCCAGGGACGGCCCCAGAGACTGATAAAGCTTGCGACAGCGCTGGTCCAGGAGCGCCGTGTCGGTCAGCTCGTAGATGCGCATGCCGCCGTCGATGCCGCCGAGCACCAGGTCGATGCGGCCGCTGTTCTCGATGTCGGCCAGCGTCATCGCCGAGAACAGGAACCCGGCGTCCATCCGCCACATCACGCCGGTCTGCGCGGTGTCCATCGCGAACACGTAGCCAAACGACGTCCCGCCGACCAGCAGGCCGGCGCTCGGGGACGGCGCCTGCATGCCGAGCTTGCGCGCCGGGGCATAGGCCAGGCAAACAAACCGCCACTGCGGGAACAGGAGCGAGCGCAGCCTGCCGTCGCGGCCGATGCGCTGCAGGCCGCCGCGGGCGTAGGCGACGACCAGCTCGTCCTCGCACAGCACCAGATCGGTCACCTCGCCGGGCAGGAACGACACCTTGGAGAAGTCGCTGCCGGCGTCCGAGCGGCGGCCCAGGCGGTCGTCGAGGATCTCCACCCACAGCCGCGAGTCCTCGAAGCGACCGCGCAGCACCGGAACCCGGCCGGGCTCGCTGCTGTCGCCGATGAGGCGGATCTCGCCAAAGCCCGGGGTCCCGGTGCGGCGGTGCTCGAGCTCCGAGACGTCCCACTGCGTGCCGTCGCAGGTCAGCTTGAGCTCGCGGTACACGGCGCCGCCTTCGCTCTCCTCGACCGAGGTGACGATGGCCTCCTGGCGGCTGAAGACGCCGAAGCTGGAGAACGACACCCCGAGCAGCTTGCCGCGGTAGCGGTGGGTGCCGATGGTCCAGCTGGCCACCGAGCCCCCTTCGGCCTCGCGCAGGGCCAGCCGCGGGGTGTGCACGATGTGATCGCTGTCGATGACCAGCATCTCGTTTTTGCCATCGCCGTCCAGATCGGTGACCCGGATGAGCAAGAGGCCCCGGCCAAAGCGCAGGTTGGTGCGCAGCAGCGCCGGGCGCGTCCGCAGCCGACACAGCCGGACGAGCTCACGGGCGGCTTCGTCGGGGTTCTCCGGCAGCGGAGACTGCGCGAGCTTCACGAGTTCCCGATACTCCTGGACCTCGGGCGAGGCCGGCCGAGCATCGATTCGTCGAACGCGGGGCTCAGACATGGGTTCATTCTACCAGCGGCTCTGAAAGCCGCGGCGTCCGCGCGACCGTCAAACCTAAAAGTGTCGGGGCTTTGGCTCGCGCGCCGTCCTCTGCCGGGACCCCCGGGGTGCCCAAGAGGTGACAGCGGGCGCCCGCTCCTGTAGGCTGCCGGTTGATGAGCGACCACCCTTCTCGCTATACAGGTTCCGATCTGCCGGGCCACGTGCGCGGCATCATTGAGGCGGCCATCCCCGGCGCGCGGGCCGAGGTCGCCGGCGGCGGCGGCCACTACACGATTTCCGTGACGGCGGCAGCGTTCGCCGGCCGCTCGCTGATCGAGCAGCAGCGGATGGTCTACAGCGCCATCACCGAGCTCATGCGCGGCGACGACGCCCCCATCCACGCCGTCGACAAGCTCACCACCAGGTCGGCCTAGAGCCGCGGTGGCGACGTTAAGCGTCTGGCGGCGCGGACGGCCGCGGATCCTCGGGGTCGGGCTCGGGCTCGTGGCGCTTGCTGCCTGTCGGCGCGAGCCGGCAGCGCCGTCGCTGCTCATCGACGCCCGCGTCAAGCCCGACCTCAGCGCGGCGGCGGCTGTCACGCCCGCCGTCACCGCCGCTCTGCCGACCGAGCCCGCAGCCGCCGCGGCACCGCCGGTCGCCGCGCCGGGGACCGACTCTACCGACTCCACCGACGCCGCTGTCGAGATCTCGGGCGAGCTCACGCTGCCGCCGGGGCCGCCGCCCAAAGAGCGCCTGATGGTCTACGTCACCCTGCGCGACTGCCTGAACGACGCCTCGCCGCTGCTCCGCCGCCTGCCGGCCAGCGACAACCGCAACTACTTCATCGCCGTGATCGCCCCGCGCGGCAGCTCGCTGTCGGTCTGCGCCGCCGCCGAGCCCGCCCCCGGCAAGCCGGCCCACCTGTACGGCCGCGCCAGCCAGACCCTGCAGCTCAAGCAGACCGCCGATCAGTCGTTCAGCGCCGTGGACGTAACCCTGGCCGAAGGCCAGCCCCGCCGCTTCCCCAGCCAGCTCGCCCGCTAAGCGCCGACCCCTTACGTATTAGCTCGCAGCGAAGTCGGGCAGGGTCGTTGGAAACGCGGAAGAAACGTAGATGCGGTCGGAGAGTGGCCG
>DAOMZC010001166.1:0-2348 GCA_035437965.1 Pseudomonadota bacterium | reverse complement strand
GTGGCCTCCCCGGGGAAGGTGCCGTGCCCGTTGGTCGGCTCGGGCCGCCCGCCGCACATGCCGACGTCGCGGTTGATGAGGAAGCACTGCACCAGGCGCTCGACGACCTCGCGGGTGACCAGCAGGTCGGCGCTGCACAGGCAGATCGCCTCGACGTGCGGGTTGAACTCGCGCAGGTAGGTGTTGATCGCGTTGACCTTGCCGCGCCGCTCGGGCTCCTCGATGAGGCGGACGGGGACGCCGGGGCGGGCGGCGCGCTCGCGGACGATGCTCGCGGTGCGATCGGTGCAGCCGCTGGCGACGACGACGATCTCGACGATCTTGGCTCGCTTGGTCCGCTGGGCGCGGAGCGAATCGAGGAGCTGGCCGATGTTGCGCTCCTCGTTGTAGGCGGGGACAGCGATGCTAACCCTCATGGAGAACCTCTTAACTAAGCTAGGTGTACGGGAAGCTAACTTCTCAACGCTTCGCAGAAACTGCCCTGCACTCACACACTAAAGGACGCTTGCCTGCGACCGGGGGGTCCCGGGCGTTCCGAATCACGACCGCAGCAGACAGTCCCGGGCCCGGCGAATAGAAAAGTCAAAAGTCCGAGCTGGCGGTGGTTGTCTGCGAAAGTCGTACCAATCCTTAATCGGCGCACGGCGTTACGCTACAAGCGGGCCGTCTGCATTGTCAATATAGGCTCACGACGTCCTTAAGCAACCGAGCGCTGCCGCGGGGACCTATCCGTCGTGAGTGCGCGGCAGACCGGGCGAGCTCACGGCGGCCGGGGCGGGCCGCGGGGCGGGCGGCCCCAACTTGTCATCACATCGTCGCTGGGAGGTGGGTCCGATTGCGCAGCGATCCTCTATAGATGGAGCGCTGCTAGAGGCCGGCCGACTGTCACGGTTGACGCCGGGGAGCAGGGATAGTAAAGGTGGATCAAAATGAAAATGGTTTTCAATCTCGCTTTTCGCGCGGCCTTTTTGAGTCTGCTGGTGGCCGGGACCTCAGTTTTTTGGGTCCGCCCGGCGGCGGCCCAGGCAACCTACTTCACAGCGCGCGGGGTGCTGGCCGAGTTCTTCCCCAAGAGCCAGGCGGTCACCTTCCAGCGCTTCGAGCTGACCGCCGAGCAGCGGGCGCAGCTCGGCCGGCGCCTGGGCTACGACCTGCCCAAGCCCGCCTATACGATCTATGTCGCCAAGACCGGCGAGGCGGTCGACGGCTACGCGGTGCTCGACGAGGAGATGGGCCAGCACCAGCCGATCACGTTCGCCGTCAAGCTGTCGCCGCAGGGCCAGGTGCAGCGCCAGGAGATCATGGTCTACCGCGAGCGCTTCGGCGACGAGGTCCGCGACCCGCGGTTCCGCCAGCAGTTCGTCGGCAAGGACGCCACCTCGGCGCTGCGCCCCGGCGAGGAGGTCATCGCCGTGTCGGGGGCCACGATCTCGTCGCGCGCAATGGCCATCGGAGTCCGCCGCGCGCTGGTGCTGCTGGATGAGCTCATGCTGACCGGGCCGCGGCAGCGCCCGACGGCGGTAAGCTCGGCCCAGCCGATCGGTGAGCGCGCCCCGCAGCGGCTCTAGCCCCCTGCCCCACTCTTAATCCGACCCCCCGAGCCTTGTGATCCGCCGATGAGACAGTTTGCCGCCGCCGGCTTTCGCATCTGGAACCTCTCCCGCGAAGCCAAGATCATCTATTCGTTCTTCTGCGGGCTGTCGCTGCTCGCGCTGTTTTCGTCGCTGCTCCTCTATGAAGATCTGGTCGGCCCGACGCTGCGCCCGGGGAGCCTGCTGCGCGTCCGCCAGTACTACCAGACCCAGCCGCCCACCGAAGCCGCCCCCGAGCCCGAGGCCGCGCGCCCCGAGCCCCCCAGCGCCCCGGCGAGCGGACCGGCGATCGCGCTGGCCGAGGACGCTCCGGCGCCCCGGCTGATCATCGCCATGCCCTATCGCAAGCTGCTCGAGGTCACCCACTTTCACCTGTTCACGGTGCCGGTGTTCCTGCTCATCCTGACCCACTTGTTCATGCTCACCGGGCTGTCGGCGCGCGCCAAAAAGGGGTGGATCACGCTCGGCTGGAGCGCGGCGACCCTGCACATGCTGGCCCCCTGGCTGGTCCGCCCCGGGGGCAAGCACCTGGCGATCCTGTTCCCGCTGTCGGGGGTGCTGCTGCTCCTGAGCGGCCTGGTGCTGACGATCTATCCGGCGTGGGTGATGTGGCGCGCCCCGTCCCGGCCGGCGCGCTCGCTACGCGGCGAGGCGGGCGGCGAGCTCGGCTGACGGCGCAGACGGCGGCGGTCTACTGGTTGATGGCCGACTCGTTGCGCAGCAGGTGGCGCGTCTGGGGCGAGTGGTCGATACCCT
>DAOMZC010001165.1:0-2350 GCA_035437965.1 Pseudomonadota bacterium | reverse complement strand
CCGCGGCGGGCGGTGCGGCACCGAGCAGCCCGGCGGCCGGCAGCGCGTCGGCAAGCAGCGCGTCGGCTCCGGCCGCCGCCCCGGAAACCTCTAGCCCTACTGCCGCCAAGACCAAGGCCGCGAGCGGCATTCCCGACGAGGCGCGCAGCGCCGCCGAGCGCTGGCTCTCCGGCTACCACAAAGCCGATGTGCGCTGGCTGGCCGGCAGCAGCGCCCTGCCGTTCACCGCCGGCGGCAAGACCGTGGCCGACGATGCCCCGGGTCTGCGCTCCTTCTACGAGGAGATGCTCGCCGAGGGCACGCCCAAGCAGGACCGGGTGCAGTTCTACACCGCCGAGCAGATCCGGAAGCGCAAGGGCAGCCTGCCGCGCGGCGGTGATGACGACGACATGGCGTTCGCCTGGGTCGAGCTCGGGGGCGAGGACCTGATCCTGATCCTGCAGCCGGCCAGCAAGGGCTGGCGCGTCGTCGGGATCGATAGATAGCGGGCGCTACAGGCACCGGCACCCGAGCCGCCGTCGTCAGGCTTGCATCTGCCGGCGGACGATGTCCTGCAGGTTCAAGAGGTTCACCGTGAAGTGCACCGCGATCGGGCCGAACAGGTCCCCCATGGTGACGCACAGCAGCCCGAGGAGCAGACCCATGCCGAGCGCCGACACCGTCCAGGGCAAAAAGCGCACCCCGGGCCCGATGTGCAGCAGCGCGAACACCAGCGCCGAGCCGACGATGCTGAGCACGCCGCCGAAGCTGCCCGGCAGGAGCGCCTGCAGGTGCATGAGCAGGGCGCCGCGGAACAGGCACTCTTCGCCGACCGCCGAGGCGGCGGCGAGGAGCAGGATCTCGCGCTGGCTGAGCGGGCCCAAAAGGTGGCGGAACTCATTGTGCAGCATGCGCATCCACGCGAACCGCTCCTGCAGCTCACGCGTCAGCAGCACCAGAAGCAGGCCGGTCGCCACGCCGAGCGCGGCGCTGCTGAGCAGCTGGGCCGCCCGCTCGCCGTGCACCCCCAGCGGGGCCGAGGCGACCAGGATGTTGGCGTGGCCGCGCAGCGCACCCCACAGCACCGCCGCCGCGGTCACCGTGGCATAGAACGAGACGATGCGGGCTGCCGGGTTGAGTCTGGGCGCTCGCGGCGTTGGAGGCAGTCGCACAGCGCGAGTATAGGCAGAGCCCCTGACAGCGGGCAAAAATTCAATGCCGAGTCCGCTTTACCCGCCGGCCCGCGGGCAAACTCGCCACGGCAAGAGCTCGCCATGGCAAGAGCTTTCCACGGCAAGGGTTCACTGCGGCAGAAGCTCCCCGCAGTGAAAGCTCGCCATCGTGCGAGCTCGCGCGATGGGAGCGCTAGTCTGCCGCAACAGTACAGTTACAGGTCGGCGCGCTCATTCAAGCGCTGGTCTCATGCCGGGCCCGCGGGGCCCTGCAGAGCGTAGCCCTGGCCAGCTGAGCTGCCGGGGCAAAAGTTGTGCGGGGGGGGGGACTCGAACCCCCACGATGTTACTCGCTAGCACCTCAAGCTAGTGCGTCTACCAGTTCCGCCACCCTCGCGTCTTCACTTTTCAATTCACTGCCAAACTGCAGCTGGCTCACTCACTTCGAGCCTGTGAGGCCCAGAGGCGTTCACCGAGCCTAATTAGCCGTAATCACCCCACAACTGTCAAGCAGATCTTTGCGCGAGGCTCTCCCGCGGGCGCCGGGCCTTCCGCAAGTTCGGCCGTACCGTGAACCCTACCCTCGCACGCCTTGGCGATTTGCTGCCGACCGCGACCCTCGGCCGGACACCGCGCGGCGGCGATGAGCTGTGCTAGCATGCTGCTCCATGACGCGGGCGGATCCCTTATGGCGAGTCGTGGTCCTCGGAGCTTTACTGGGCCTCCCGGCCGTCGGCTGCCAGCCGCTGACCAAGTATGACTACCGCGGCGAGCTCGACCCGACCCAGAGCGAGTACGTTCTCGGCCCGGGCGACATCGTCGAGATCCGGCAGTGGAAAAACCCCGACGTCTCGGGCCGCACCCGCGTCCTGCCCGACGGGACGATTCAGGTGCCGCTGCTCGGTCAGGTGGCGGCGGCGGGCCTCACGGTCAAAAAGCTGCGCGAGAAGCTGGCCAAGGGCCTTGAGCGCTTCATCTCGCAGAACTCCGACATGCTGACCCTGACCGTGTCCGTCGATGAGTACCAGGGCTACGCGGTGAGCGTGCTCGGCGAGGTGAGCCAGCCCGGCCACTACCAGCCCGGCCACTACGTCACCGTGCTCGAGGCCCTGGCGCTGGCGCACGGCCTGACCCCCTACGCGCGCGGCGAGGGCATCACGATCCTGCGCCGCAGCGACGGAAAAGAGCGGCGGATTCCG
>DAOMZC010001164.1:0-2354 GCA_035437965.1 Pseudomonadota bacterium | reverse complement strand
CGTAGGCCACCGCCGCCGGCGTGCCGACCTGGCGGCGGTACTCCTCGACCTGGGCGAACAGCGCCGGCCGCAGGTCGTCGGCCACCGACTCGAGCGCCGCCGCCAGATCCTCGGCCTCGGCGGGGTCGGCCTCGATCGTGGCGATGACGTTGCACAGCGGCTGCGCCGCCAAAAGCAAGAGCTCGGAGTCCGAGACATACTGCCGCAGCGACTCCCCATACGCCGGATCTTCGTGAAGCAGGATGGTCAGCGCGTGCGCCCGGACCCGCTGATCTACCTTGGGGTTTGAGACCAGCGCCACCAGCGCCTGCCCCTGCTGGCCGACCCCGACACACTGAAAGACGCTGACCAAGAGCTCGCCATCGGACTCGGACAGCTCGGGGGAGGCGAGCCGCTCGGCGAGGAGCCGCCGCGCCGCGGGCAGGCTCACCGGCGCCAGCCGCTGCTCCAGCTCGGCGCGGCTCACCGGGGGATGCTCGAAGAGCTCCTCGAGGATATCGCGAGTCTTGGCAGCGCTTAGGCGGGGATGCTTCTCGGGAGGGCGCGGCATACTGCCCTTATAGCAAGCGATCCGTCATCTTCTCAATACGCACTATTACCCCGTGCCGGAGCCGATATACTGAGCAGCGATGGCTTATGATCCGGATACCCATCCCCGAGCCCAACCCTTCCGCGGCCCCGGCGGGCTAGAGATGTTCCGCCTCTCGGCGGGTCAGACCGTGGTCGAGGTGGCGCCGTCGCGCGGGGGCCTGGTGACCCGCTTCGCGGTCGGCAAGGACGAGATCCTTTACCTCGATGAGATGTCCCTTTTCGATGCCAAGGATTCCAAGGACGCTAAAGACGCCAGGGGTTCCAAGGACGCCAGGGAATCCAGGGACGCCAGGGAATCCAGGGACCCGAGGACCAGCGTGCGCGGCGGCATTCCGGTGCTCTTCCCCAGCGCCGGCCGGCTCAGCGGCGACCGCTATACGGTGGACGGCGCCTCCTATCCGATGCGCCAGCACGGCCTGGCCCGCCACGCCCGCTGGTCGGTCATCGATGTCGCCCAGGCTCACCTGACGATGGAGTTCCGCAGCAGCCCCATCACCAAGATCACCTTCCCGTTCGACTTCGCGCTGCGGCTCACCGTCGACGCCGGGCGCGCCGGCTACCGCTCGCTGGCGCTCGAGACCGAGATCGAGAACCTCGGGCGGCAGCCGATGCCGGTACACTTTGGCCTGCAGCCCTACTTCCTGGTCGCCGACAAGGACAAGGCCGAGCTGCGCGTGCAGATCACCGCCGAGGAGGCGTTCAACCACACCCACGGCGGCTACGAGCCGTGGAACGGCGTCCTCGATTTCACCGCCCCCGAGGTCGAGCTCCACCTGATGAGCGTGCAGGGCGGCGCCGCCACCCTCGAGGTCCCGGGCCGGCCGGTGCGCAAGCTGGCGTTCACCGATCTATATCGGGTGCTGGTGCTGGGGACGGTGGCGATGAACGACTTCGTCAGCCTGCAGCCCTGGAGCGCCCCGAGCGACGCGCTGAACACCGGCACCGGCCTGCGCACCCTGGAGCCCGGCGACAGCTGCCGCGGCGAGCTGGTCATCTCAGTCTGAAGCCGGCGCCGGCCTGTCACCCGCTTGCCCCCCGCTTGCCCCCCGCTTGCCAAAAAGATGAGTACGCTCTCTGGGGAATTTTTCGGGTATAAAACCGCCCAACGGTCGGGTATATGATGCGACCGCATTTGGACCCCGAGGATTCCCATGAAGCCGCCCACCATCAATAAACTCGTCCTGTGTCTCGCCCTGTTTACCGCCTGCTCCAAGGGCGGGGACTCGACCAACCCCAACATCAACAACCCGGACGTCGATCTGGCAACTCCCGGCGGGATGACCGGCGGCGACGGCGGAATGTCGGGGGGTGACGGCGGCGGCGGCAAGCCCGACATGACCGTGGTCGTCGGTCTGCCGTGCATCCCGGGGAGCTACCGCTGCGGCACCGGCAACGCGGTCGAGATCTGCAACAGCAGCGGCACCGCCTGGCTGTACTCCGCCACCTGCACCGTCTCGTGCACCGCCGGGCTCTGCACCGGCGCCTGCACCCCGGGCGAGAAGCGCTGCAACGGCAAGAACGTCGAGACCTGCAACACCACCGGCAGCGCCTACGGCCTGACCGAGTCGTGCACGACGTTCTGTGAAGACGCCCGCTGCGCGATCGCCAGTCTGGATGTCGCCACCAACAAGACACTCGACGGCGATCAGCTGGTCGACGGCGACATCATCATCCGCTCGGGCGCCACCCTGACCTCGCCGGCCGGCGACCTGACGCTGCGCACGCGCGGCGCGATCATGGTCGAGACCGGCGCTTCGATCGTC
>DAOMZC010001163.1:0-2360 GCA_035437965.1 Pseudomonadota bacterium | reverse complement strand
GGCGACGCTCGGCTCACCGATCGTCCTTATGCAGGGCGACGACGAGTTCGCCAGCTCCGACCTTGTCGGCAAGGACAACGGCATGCGCCGGCAGAAGGTCGTCGACAACTACATTCACTCCGTTACCAAGGTGCAGGAAGAGACGCGCAGCGTGTGGGTGAATAACCGCCTCACGGTGGCGTGCGAGAACGGCTACACCCTCATCTACGATGAGTTCAACCGCTCGCCCGCCGAGGCGAACAACGCCCTGTTGAGCGTCCTGTCCGAGGGGCTGCTGAACCTTCCCAAGCAGCGCGGACCGGGCGGCGGCTACATCGGCGTGCACCCGAACTTCCGCGCCATCTTCACCTCGAACCCCGAGGAGTATGCCGGCGTCCACAAGGCGCAGGACGCGCTGATGGACCGCATCATCACCTTGCACCTGAACCACTACGATCGCGACACCGAGGTCGCCATCGTCGCCGCCAAGGCGCCGATCGCCGTCGAGTCGGCGGCCTACATTGTCGACATCGTCCGCGCCCTGCGCGAGGAAAACGGCAGCGGCATCCGCCCGACCATCCGCGCCGCGATTGCCATCGGCCGGATCACCGCGTCCTCCCGCTCGCAGGTCCGCGCTGACGATGACACCTTCCGCTGGGCCTGCCGGGACGTGCTCAGCCGGGATCTCGCGCGCATCGTCCGCGACGGCCACACCATCATTCCGCGGCGCATCGACGAGATCGTGAGCGACGTCCTCCGCGGGAGGCGGAGCTAGCCATGGAGGCGGCTGCAGACTCCCCAAGCGGCGTCTACGTCTACGCGATCGTCGGCGGCGAGCTGGCCCTTGACTACGGCCTTGACTACGGATCGATCGGCCTTGAGGGCGCGCCGGTCTATAAGATCAGCGCCCCGGGCATGGCCGCCCTGGCCAGTCAGCTCACCCGCTCCCGCGTCCGTCCCGAGCGCCGCCACCTCGCCGCCCACAACGCCGTGCTGCGCCGCGCCCTCACCGGTGGCGAGCCGGCGGTGCTGCCGCTGGCGTTCGGCCTCATCGCCGACGATGACGAGGCGGTGCGGGTCCTCTTGCAGAAGAACCGCCCGGCTCTGCAGGAGCAGCTCGCCCAGGTCGCGGGCAAGGTCGAGATGGGCCTGCGGGTGCTGTGGGACGTCCCGAACCTGTTCGAGTACTTCGTCAACCACCGCCCCGAGCTCCTCAAGGCGCGCGACGCCATCGGCGACATCCGCCAGGCGCGCCACGCCGACATGCTGACCCTTGGGCAGCTGTTCGAGCAGGCCCTCAATGAAGAGCGCGAGCACCACTTCGACCGCGTCGCCGCCGTCTTTACCCGCAGCGGCCTGCAGATCAAAAAGAATCAGCCGCGCAGCGAGCGCGAGGTCCTAAACCTCGCCTGCCTGGTCCCCTGCGCGCTGCAGGACGAGTTCGAGCGCATCGTCGACGAAGCCGCCGCAGGCTTCGACAGCCACTACACCTTCGACATCAGCGGTCCGTGGGCCCCCCACAACTTCGTCACCCTCAGCCTTACCACCTAGCTGCCGCTCGCCGCCTCTCCGGTGGTCAAGCCGATCGCCTGCTCGGCGATTCCGAAATTTCCCGATCGCGCCCGTTCCTAAACAAAGCCCGGTTCCTGATCCGTCCGGATTACGCCGCCGCTGATCCGGACTCCTTTTTTGTCGCGATTTCATACAGTTTCACAGGCTCTGTTTTTGCCGCTGGGAAAGTAGTGAAAGCCGCTGGACAGCCTCCTTGTCCTGCCGCTACGATGCTCCCAGAAGGTCTCTGCGCGGAAGTACAGCGCCCACACCGTACGGTGTCAATTGCAGCATCACGGCCCAGTGAGGCGGCGCGCGGGGAAAGAGCAGGAGCCTGGGAGTATGTTGAGCCAAGACCATCAGCCTGGTTCAGGCGTTGATCCGTCCTCGTCCGCCGTGACGGGAAATCTGTCGTCATCAACCGAGCCGCTGGCTGATCTGCCGCGAGGCTCCAGTGCCGTGCTGCGCACCGCGATTGATCGGCTGGCGGCGCTTCTGTGGAAGCCCACCACCGCCCGCCCCGCGGAGCCGGCCAGCAGCCTCCCGAGCACCCAGTCCGCGCCCCCGGCCGCCCCGAGCGCCGCTCCGGGCCTGGAGCCGATCCTCTATATAAGCTGGCGCAGCGCGGTGTCCGATGAGCGGGGCGAGAGCTTCCTCGCCACCACTCCCAGCGGCGCCGTGGTCATCTGCGAAGGGACGCCGCAGAACCCGGGCAAGCAGCTGTGGAGCGCCGAGCCCGCCGCCGCCAGCGAGCCCGCCGTCAGCGAGCCCGCCGTCAGCGAGCCCGCGCCGGTGAGTGTGGCGCCGCCGCCCCCGCCGCCGGCCCCGGC
>DAOMZC010001162.1:0-2363 GCA_035437965.1 Pseudomonadota bacterium | reverse complement strand
AGTGGCGGATAAGGTAAAGGAGGCGCCGGCCGCGCGCTGCCGCGGCTTGGGAAGAGCTCAGGATTTTCAAAGGGAGTGGCAAGGGTGGGGCAGAGCGCGCCGCGGCTTCGGCGCGCCCGGGGGGTCGGCGCGGGCTAGCTGTGACGGACCCGGCCCATGGCCGAGAGGAGGCCGCCGTGCTGCGGATCGAGCTCCAGGCCGCGCTCGTACATACCGACGGCCTTGGGTCCCTCGCCGAGCTTCTCGTGGATCTCGCCCAGGTGCAGGTAGACGTCGGCGCGGGTGACGCCGCCGGCGGGATCGAGGTTCTGCAGCAGCATCGAGCGGTAGATGCGCCGCGCCTTCTCCCAATCGGCCGCCGCCATGTACAGCCGGCCCAGGGCGATGAGCGTCGGCAGGTGCCCGGCGTCGATCGAGTAGCCGGCGTTGTACTGCTCCAGCGCCTTGTGGATGTCGCCTTCCCGCTCGGCGATGGCGCCCAGGCGGAAGTGGATGCGCGACAGATCCTTGCTGCGCCGGCCCTTGCCCGAGCGCTCGACGAGCGTGCGGTACAGCGGCAGCGCCTCGCGCAGGCGGCCCGAGTTGAAGTACAGCTCGGCCAGCGGCTCGATGACCAGGAGCTCATCGGGCGCGATGCGGTAGGCGCGCTGCAGCACCGGCAGCGCCCCTTCGGGCGACTTGAGCTCGTTCACATACAGCCGCCCGAGCTCGAGCAGCAGGTCCTTCTGCTTCTGCGGGTCCATCGACTGCATGCGCTCGGCACGGACCTCCAACAGCGCCGCCACCCGGCGGAAGTCGCCGCGCGCCCGCGCCCGCTTCTCCAGCGCCTCGGCGACCTCGACGTTCGTCGGGTCGGCCTGCAGCGCCCGCTCGTAGTACGGCTCCGCCGCTGCCTCGCCAAGCCGCTCGCCCTCCATGCGCCCGAGGCGGTAGTACAGCTCCGCCATCTCCGGTCCGGACCGCGCCAGGCGCACCGCCCGCTCCAGGGTCGCCTTGCAGCGCGGCCAGTCGTGCTGCGACTCGTAGATGCGGGCCAGCGACATCAGCGCCCGCACGTGGTTGGGGTCGCGCTCCAGCACCCGCTCCAGCAGCTTCTTGGCCTGCTCGGGCGCCTGGACCTTGCTCTCCCAGATCTCGGCGGCGCGCAGGAGGTTTGCGACCTCGTCCTCGCTGCGACTGGCCTTCTGGGCGGCGTCGGCGTGGCGGACCAGGACCTCGACGAGGTCGTACCACTTCTCGGCCTGCTCGAGCAGCCGCTCGAGGTCGCGCTGGGCATCGGCGTCGCCCGGCACGAGCTCCAGCACGCTCTGCAGGTAGCCGATGGCGTCGTCGGCCGACTGCAGCTTCTCCAGGGCGAGCTGCGCCAGCTTGCGCAGCACGGTGACCCGCTCCTTGGTGCTCGCCACCGCCTTGAGGCGCTTCTGCAGCACCTCCTGGACGAGCGGCCACTGCTCCTGCTGGCTGTACAGGCCCTCCAGCGCCGACAGCGCCTTGAGCGAGTTCGGCTGCAGCTCGAGCAGCTCGCGGTAGACCGCGATCGCCTGCGCCGGCTGATCCAGCTCGTCGGCGTAGAGCTCGGCGATGTGGGCCAGGATCTGCACCTTGGTGGCCCCGCGCGAGGCCCGCGCCTGGGTCTGCAGGATGGCGCACAGCTCCTCGAAGCGCCGGGTGCGCTGGTACAGCTCGGCGAGCGCCCCGAGCGCCTTGGGATCGGCCTCGTCCAGCTCGAGGATCTTCTTCCACGCCTCGACCGCCTTGAACTCGTCGGCGAGCGGCCCCTGGTACAGCTCCGCCGCCTCGCTGAGCAGCGCCTTCTTGTTCCCCTGATCGGGCTCCAGCGCCGCCCGCCGCAGCAGCATCTCGGCGAGCAGGGTGGAGTCGTTGCGCAGGCGGTAGATCCGCTCCAGCGCCGCCAGCGCGACCTGGTTGTCGCTCTCCAGGTCGATCACCGTCTGGTAGCGCGTCTCGGCCCGCTGGTCGTCGGACAGTCGCTCCCAGATTGCCGCCGCGCGCAGCCCGAGGTCGCGCTGCAGGTCGACCCCGCCGCGCTTGCCGCTGTCGCTGGAGCGCCCGAACACCATCTTCTCCAGCACCTGCTCCAGGGTCGTCGCCGCGTCGCTGTCACGGCCGCACTCCTTGGCCAGCCGCTCCATCTCCTCGGCCAGCCGGGCGTCGTCGGGCATCTCGACGAACGCCCGCGCCACGGCGTCGAACGCCCGCGACGGATCGCGCAGCTCGTTCTCGGCCAGCGTCGCCATGCGCTCGAACAGGCTCGCCCGCTCGGGCTTGCCGCTGGTGACGCCGACCCGGACCTCGAGCAGCTCCAGGAGCTTGCCGAAGTCGCGCTCGGTCTCGGCCAGCGG
>DAOMZC010001161.1:0-2364 GCA_035437965.1 Pseudomonadota bacterium | reverse complement strand
GTTTCGCGCGGAACCGCCGCCGAAAAAATCATCGATTGGTGTTATACTGACGCTGTGAAGCTATTTTCCGATGCGTGCCCCGAGCCTCGGGCGGGATTATTGTCTCAGTCAGCACCCGCTGCCGGGCGGCGACTGCGACGAACTGCGACGATCTTGACCACTTCGCTGCTGCTGACTGCGGCCAGCGGGCCAGCCATGTGCTTGGGTCCCGGCTTCGTCTCGGTGGCGCGGGCCCAGACGCCGCCAGCTGCCGACCCCACACCGCCGCCGACGGCGCAGCCCGATCCGGCCAAGCCGGACGCCCCGCCCCAGGGGCCCCAGCCGTCCCCAGAGGAGGTGGACGCCGCCAAGCGCCACTTCGAGAGCGGCGTCGACTTCTTCCAGCGCGGCAACTACACCGCCGCCCGCGCCGAGTTCGAGGCGGCGTACGCGCTGACCAAGTACCCGCAGCTGCTCTTCAACCTGGGCAAGACGGCGGAGAAGCTCAACCTGACGGCGGACGCGATACGCTACCTGGAGGGGTACCTGGCGTCCAACCCCTCCGAAGCCGACGTCACCGAGGTGCGCGCCAAGCTGGTCGAGCTGCGCAAGCAGCCCGCGGCGACGCCGGCCCCGGCCGCCCAGCCGGCGCCGCCGCCGGGCAAGCTGCCGCCGGTGCCCGCCCTGGCCTTGATGGGAGCCGGCGCCGGCCTGCTGATCATCGGTATCGGCTGCGGGGCGGGAGCGCTGGCCGCGGCCGGCTCGTTCACTCCCGGCAGCAGCGTCCCCTACTCCAAATACACCGAAGGCAAGGCGCTCGACGCGGCGGGGATCGCCTTCGACGTGATCGGCGGTGCCGCCCTGGCCGCCGGAGTGGCCTGGACCGGCTACTGGGCCTACCAGCGCAGCAAGGCCAACAAGCAGCAGCAGCAGCAGCCTGCCGTCTCGCTCATCCCGCTGGGAGCAGGCCTCGGCGTCGCCGGTCAGTTCTGATTAGCGGAAAGGCTTGAAATGAAAAATTCGTTGTTTGTCTGTGCCCTTATCTTTGCTGGAACCGCCGCCAGCTGCTTCAACCCCGATCTCAACGGTGTCACCGTCACCTGCGAGCCTCCCTCCGGCAGCTGCCCCGACGGGCAAGAGTGCAGCAGCGCCGGCGTCTGTGTCACCCCCGGCACCAACCCGGGCGCCGACATGGCCACCCCGTCGACCCTGATTCCCGCCGAGGGCTGCCCGCAGGCAAACGGCAGCACCGGGCTCGGGTTCGATGTCACCGCCGCCGGCAAGCCCACCGTCTACGCCTGCCCGGTGAAGTACCAGAACAAGCCGGGCCAGACCGCAGATGCGCAGTGCCGGGCCCCCTACGTGCTGTGCACCAACGCCAACAATATCGATCTGGCGGCCTGCACCAAGGCCGGCCAGTTCATGAACGGCTACTTCATCGCCGAGGTCATCGCGCAGAAAAAGTTCCAGGGCGGCCCGGCGACCTGCGGCTCCCCGGGAGGGGGCAGCTACGCGCTGTGGGCCGGCTGCGGCCGCATGTCGACCGCGGTGAACTGCCAGGGCTTCACCTCGGCCCTGGAGTGCACATTTAACACCTGCTCGGGAGCGCGCATCGGCGATATCAGCAACAACGATGGCGCAAGCGGCGTGCTCTGCTGCAAGCAGTAGCCGGCGCGGCCGCTCTCCGGCGGAGAGGCGGGTCCGACCTGTGGGTTTGTTGCGCCGCGGCCTTTCGGCTCTCGGCGCACCTCGGATATAGTACCGGGAATGGATACGCAACCTAGCTCAGTGACCTCCGCAGCCGCCGCGCCCGCGGCCGCATCCCCCGAAAAGAAGAAGCTCGGCCCCGAGGACTTCGCCTCGCTGAAGGAGCTGTACCGTCAGATGATGGTCATCCGCCGGATCGAGGAAGCGGCGGCCAAGGCCTACGCCCAGGGCAAGATGGGCGGCTTCCTCCACCTCGGCATCGGCCAGGAGTCGGTCTGCGTCGGCGCCATCGCCGCGCTGCGCCCCGAGGACTACGTCGTCGCCACCTACCGCGAGCACGGCCACTGCCTGGCCAAGGCGGGCGCCAGCCTGGACGTCTGCAAGGCGGTGCTCGCCGAGCTTATGGGCAAGTCGACCGGCATCAGCAAGGGCATGGGCGGCTCGATGCACCTGTTCGACGCCGCGCACCGGTTCCTCGGTGGCTACGGCATCGTCGGTGGCCACGTCCCCCTCGCCGCCGGGGTCGCCTACGCCAGCAAGTACCGCAGCCTGCCCGAGGTCACCTTGTGCTTCTTCGGCGAGGGCTCGGCCAACCAGGGGGCCTTCTTCGAGGGCATGAGCCTGGCCGGCCTGTGGCAGCTGCCGGTGGTGTTCATCTGCGAGAACAACCAGTACTCG
>DAOMZC010001160.1:0-2365 GCA_035437965.1 Pseudomonadota bacterium | reverse complement strand
AACAGCTCGGACGGTAGATCGCCCGCAGCGTCGGCCGGCAGCAGCGCGGCCAGCGGCGCCTCATCCTCGAGTGGTTCAGCGGTCCCACAGCCTCCGAGCAGCGGGATGAGGGTTGCGGCGAGAAGTCCTGACAAGCGCATCGCTCATCTTACCCTGCGTCCGCGGCGCCGGGCGCAAAACCTGAAGGGCGCGCTGCAGCGACGCGATCACTTGCGCCGCGTGTGCTAAGGTCGCCGCCCATGCGCCTACCGACGTTTCTCCCCAGCTTGATCCTTGTGACCGGACTTGCCGCGACCGCAGCAGCGGAGCGGCCCGCGAATCGGGTATTTACGCTCTACAAGTGGCAGCAGCGGATCGGAGTCGAGCAGTCCTACGTCACCAAAGATCAGGACGGCACCGAGATCCGCACCGTCTTCAGCTTCACCGACCGCACGAGCCCCGTTCCGCTGGCGGCGACGCTGCGCCTCGGACCGGACGGCGCGCCGCGGCGCTTTCAGCTGTGGGGCCAGACCTCGCGCATCTCGGACGGGGATGATCTGGTCGTGGTCAGCGGCGCCAAGATCGCCATCACCCAGCGCGGCGCGCTGCGCACCGTGGCCGCGCCGCCGCGCTTCTTTGTCGGCTCGGCCTATGCGCCGGTGATGATCACCCAGGAGCTCCTGCGCTACTGGTCGGCGCACGGCCAGCCGGCCAGCCTGCCGGTGTTCCCGATCGGTGAGGTGACGGTCGAGCGGCGCGGCGCCGATCAGGTCACCGATGACGAAGGCAAGCCGCGCGCGCTGACCCGCCTCGCCCTGGGCGGACTCGGCTGGGGGCGAGAGACAGTCTGGCTCGATGAGCACGGCGAGCTCGCAGCGCTCAAGGCTGTCGATGCCGAGTTCGATCACTTCGAGGCAACGGGCCGCGGGTTCCGCGAGGCGCTGCCTAAGCTCGTCGCCCGCGCCGCCGAGGACGGGATGGTCGGCCTGGCGGCGCTGTCCACGGGGCTGCGGGTGGACGCGGGGAGCGGGCCGGTGGCCTACCTCGGGGCGCGGCTCGTCGATGGCACCGGGGCGCCGCCGATCGCCGATGCGGCGGTGGTGATCGAGGGCGGCAAGATCATCGCCGCCGGGCCGCGCGCCCAGGTGAAGCTGCCCGCCGGCGCGCGCCGGGTCGAGGTGAGCGGCAAGACGCTCGTGCCCGGCCTGTGGGACATGCACGCGCACGTCGAGCAGGTCGAGTGGGGTCCGGTCTACCTCGCCGCCGGGGTGACCACCGTGCGCGACTGCGGCAACGATCTGGACTTCATCCGCTCGGTGCGCGAGACCATCGATGCCGGCAAGGGAGTGGGGCCGCGCATCCTCATGGCGTGCCTGGTCGATGGCGAGGGCGCCGGGGCGCTCGGCAAGACGCGCGTGCGCGCGGTCGAGGACATCCCCGGCATCATCCAGAAGTTCAAGGCGGCCGGCTGCGCCCAGGTGAAGCTGTACTCCAGCATCAATCCCAAGCTCATCGCGCCGCTGGCCCAGGCCGCGCACCAGGCCGGACTCACGGTCACCGGCCACATCCCCGAGGGCATCGGCGCCGTGCACGCGGTGCAGGCGGGGATGGATCAGATAAACCACATGCAGTTCGTCATCCGCGCGTTCGTCGCGCCGGAGGTCGATCCCGACAAGTCGCTGGAGGGCCCGGCGGCGGCGCGGGCGTTCGAGGCGCTCGATCCGACCACGCCGGCAGCCAAGAAGCTCGCCGCCTGGTTCGCGGCGCAGCGCACGGTGCTCGACCCGACGATGGCGCTGCGCGAGCTCAACGCGGACTCGCACGCCGAGCTGCTGCGCAAGGAGCCCGGACTGAGCAAGCTGCCGCCGACGATCGCCGCCGCCCTCGCCGATGTCGGGGCGCGGCCGGAGGACCTCGACAAGGCGCGCGCTCGCTTCGCCAAGGCGCTGGCCCTGCTCAAGCTCCTGCACCAGGCGGGCGTTCCGATTGTCGCCGGGACCGATCAGACGGTGCCCGGTCACAGCATCCACCGCGAGCTCGAGCTGTACGTCCAGGCCGGCTTCACTCCGCTGGAGGCGCTCCAGGCAGCGACCCTGATTCCGGCACGGGTGATGAACCGCGACAAGGAGCTTGGCACCATCGAAGTCGGCAAGCGCGCGGACTTCGTCGTCGTCGATGGCGATCCGCTGGCCGACATCCGGGCGCTGCGCCGGGTGGGGCTCGTGGTGGCCGGCGGCACGGCCTACGATCCGGCCAAGCTGTGGCAGAGCGTCGGCTTCAAGCCTTGAGCCAAGCGCTGGCGCGGGCGCGCGGATTCTCCACGCGACCTTTACGTACTTGAGGTCGCGGCGGGGCGCACCACGAAATCCCCGCTGCGACCGCCCAG